>SLOV01000296.1 GCA_007132345.1 Kiritimatiellia bacterium | reverse complement strand
TCCGCCCTCCGACCTCAGCCCTCCGACCTCAGCCCCCAGCCCTCCGACCTCAGTCCTCCGACCTCAGCCCTCCGACCTCCGACCTCCGACCTCCGACCTCAGTCCTCCGACCTCCGCCCTCCGACCTCAGTCCTCCGACCTCCGACCTCAGACCTCAGCCCTCAGACCTCAGCCCTCCGTCCTCAGCCCTCCGTCCTCCGCCCTCCGACCTCAGCCCTCCGACCTCAGCCCCCAGCCCTCCGACCTCAGTCCTCCGACCTCAGCCCTCCGACCTCCGACCTCCGACCTCCGACCTCAGTCCTCCGACCTCAGTCCTCCGACCTCAGCCCTCCGACCTCCGCCCTCCGACCTCAGACCTCAGCCCTCAGCCCCCAGACCGCCGCGCTTTCACAAGCACCCCGACCGCTCCCAGCACGACGGCGAAGGAGAGATACTGGAACCAACGCGTCGGGTTCGGCGCGCTATACACCAACTCCACCGTATGCACACCGGCGGGTACATGCACCCCCTGCATAATGTAATCGCACCGATGAACCGTTGCCTCGCGCCCGCTCACCGTGGCCTGCCAGCCGGGATCGAACTTGTCCGCGATCCGAAGAATCGCGTCCCGCCCCGATTGCACACGCAGCTCGACACGGCCGGGCGAAAAGTGCCGAACCTCCACCGTACCGGTCAAACCGCCCTCCTCCCGATCGGGCGGCGGTGGCGGGTCGCGGTCGGGCGAAAGAAAGACGCGACTGAACGGCTCGTAGTCCGGCGCCGCCAGAGCGGCCAGCGCCTCTTCGCCGGGCAGCACTTCCCAGCGGTCCACCAGCCCGAAGCGAGGCGCCGCGCCAGCAAAATGAATGACGCAGTGCTGCCCTGGACGGGATTCGGTGGCGTCCACAGCCCGCGCCGAGGCGGCACCGACGGGCTCAACATTGTAGGCGTAATGCAATTCGAAGAGATGGCTGTAGAGCGGGTTACGATTCAACTCGGACCAGACCGAGGCGGGCGCGAGAATGTAGCCCACACCCGTGAGTTGCCACAGACGCAGGGTATCCTGCTGTAACGTATCGAGAAAGCGCCGGTAATCCTCGGCAAGCCGTGGCGCGGCCGTGATGTTGAGGCTCTGAATGCCGTGATACGGAAAGACGTACGTCAGCCAGAGATTGTAGAATCCGCTCTGCGAGGTGAGCGCCACACGCTGGTGGCTGCCCTTAGCGCGCAGCAGCTCCGAGAGCATCTGCCCGACCCGATTATTCACGATCGGATCGATGTTCATGCTCTGCACATAGTGGCGACTCAAGAGGGACGCATCGACTACTACGACGGCGACCAGGAGATAAGCCCCCACACCCGCCGCATGCGTCGCGTTCGATTTCTTCCACAGCGTGAAGACCCCAAGCACGGCCGCGACCAGCGCTAGCATCGCGGTTGCATGCCCCAGCGCCCGGACCATGTTCCCGGCGATCGCCTGGCCGTCACCAAAACCAAGCGCCCCTTTGCTTTCCGCCAGGGACTCCACCGAGAAGGCCGAACCGCCCCACCACAACCCGGCAAAGACCAGCAGCAGGCAGAGCAGGGAAAAGACGGTGATATGGAATTCGCGCGAAAGCTGAGGCAACCAGGCGGCGCGACGCCGCCCCAGCAGTCCGTCGATGCCGTAGCCGGCAAGAATGGCGACGGCGATCTGATAGATCTGCAGGAACTTGTTCGGATTCCGGATGGAGGAAACGATCGGCAGCGCCGCGAAGGCGCGGTAGAGCGGCTCGATATACTTTCCGCAGGCAAGCAGGAAGGTCACCAGGCAGGCAATCGACCAGAAAAGCACCTCCGCGCGCGCGCCGTCTTCGCGCCGCTTCAGGCGCAGCGCCGCGAAAAGCGCCCAGAACGCCGCCACCAGCGGAATGGCGCCGAGGTACTGATTCTCCAGCTTGAAATTCCCGAACCCCTGCCGGTGCCGTTCCCATCCGGCACTTCGCCCCATGCGCCCCCAATAGGGGCCGGCCGCATCGCCGCTACGCCAGCCCATAAAGCCGGGCGCGATGAAGTCGATCGTCTCTTCCGGCGGCCAGCTCCATTGCGTAATGAACTCCCAATGCGTCTCAGGGTCGTCGGCCGTCGCAGTGACGTCCTCGACGCCGAACTGGCGGTAGGTGGACCAGAGCGGATGCACGGCCGTCAAAAGGGCCACACCAAACAAAGGAGCCAGGAACCGCGCCTGTGCCGGAAGGTCGCGCCCGAAGACGCGCCAACTTCGGAACAGGACATAAGGCCCAAGAACGAGCGCGAAGAAGAAGCCGGAATCCTGCTGATCCATAAAGAGCGCACCGAACGCCGCCCCGGCCAACACGGCCCAGGGCACATTGCGACGTTCCAGCGCGAGATCGAGCACCCAGAGAAAGATGCCCGTAAACATCAGCAACCCGAACTTTCCAATGTGCCCCGCGAAGGTGAGCGTGAAGTTGCTGCCCAGCCAGTAGGCCGTGAGTGCCGCAATACAAATGGCCGGCCAGCCCAGCCCGCGCCGCCGCAGGAACAGCCCGAAGAAGAGCGAGCCGACCGCCAGGGTCAGCCCGTGAAACCAGTTCGTGTAGAACTTGAGCGGCAGGAGCCAGAGCGAGGTGTAGATGAAGTTCGGGGTGAGCCGCACCGGGAACCCGAGCAGCTCGGCCGAGGTCCAGGTGCCGGAAAACGCAGCGGGGAGCAGTTGCTTGCGATAGGCGAGTTGCCCGAAGTTATCGTCCGTGGTCAACAGGGCCTGGTCCGGGGGCAGCACGGCGCGGAAGAGAAAGAGCATCAGCACGAGTAACCCGACCGCATACGGCAAGGCGCCCGGCAGCCGCACGCGGAACGATGGCTTTTGCCGCTGGGGCGGTTCGGGCTCGGGCGGCGGTAGTGGCGCGCTGACCCGTCTGGTTTTCGATTTCTTAGCCATTGCCTCTTTCTCTCCGTGGGTGGCCGCACAGTTAATCGGCGGCAGGAAGGCAGAACAAGCGAATTGTCACAAGGGTTGCAGGTCGATCTCCTCGACGGCCACTTCGCATTCCGGCACGGAGCCCAGGAAGAGGCGGCCATACCATTTGTTGATGATCCGGCTGTCGAGAACGACAACGATTCCCTCGTCGGTTGCGGTGCGGATCAGCCGGCCGACCCCCTGCCGGAAGCGCAGAATCGCTTCGGGCAGCGAATAGTCGCGGAACGGATCGCCGCCCTGCTCCTTGATGCGGTCCATGCGCGCGCGGATGAGCGGTTGGTCCGGTACCGCGAACGGCAGGCGCGTGATGATGACATTGCTGAGGGCCTCGCCCTGCACGTCGATACCCGTCCAGAAGGTATCGAGCCCGAACAGGACCGCACCCGTTTCCGAGCGGAATTTTTCGAGCATATGATGGCGCGCCAGTTCGCGGCCTTGCATGAGGAACGTATAGCCTTCATGGCGCAGCGTAGATTCGAGCAGATCGGCCACGCGCCGCATCAGGGCGGCGCTGGTGAAGAGCACGAAGGCACGCCCCTGCGTCTGCCTCACATAATGGAGGATCGCCTGGGCGCAGCGCGTCGGGAAGGCGCGCTCGTCGGTCGGGTCGGGGAGGTTGGAGGGAATATGAATGCGCATCTGGCGCGCGAACTGGAACGGCGAACCCAGCACCAGGTGCCCCGCCATTTCGGCCCCGACCCGATGCAGAAAGTAGTCCATCCGCCCGTTCACCGTCAGGGTGGCGCTGGTCATAATGACCGACCCGATCTCCTCGAAGAGCTGGGTGCGCAGCGCGTCGCGAACATCGATGGGAGCGGCGTAGAGCACCACGTTCTTCTTGCGGCGCCCCTCGAGCTCCAGCCAGTAGACGCTATCCGGCAGTTCCCGCTCCAGAAAGGCTTCGAGCCCCGCCAGCAGCGAGAGGCCGCGCCGGTGCACGGCGAGAAGTTCGCCCTGCACGTCGTCTTCCGGTTTCGCTTCGGCCAGTTCGCGCACCATGCGGTTCACTTTGCGGTGCCGCGTACGGAGGTCGGCGGCGGACGGGAGCAGATCCGAAGCCGCGACGACGCGCTGCGTGCGACCCGGCGCCAGTGCGGCCCAGGTCTGTAAAGCAGCGAAGAATTGTCTCACGTCATCCCAGAGTTGGCGGACCTCGTGGCAGGCCTCCCCGGCACGGATGGCCGTGAGAAGCCCCTTCTCGCGATCGGCGTGGTGCATGCGGCGCAGCCAGTGCTCGAAGGCGAACTGCGAGAGGCGCAGCCCCATATGCTCGCTCGCCACCGCCTCGATCCGGTGCGCCTCGTCAAAAACCACAGTGCTGTAATCCGGCAACAGGTTGGCGCGCTGGGCCCGAACAGCGAGATCGGCAAAGAAGAGGGAATGATTCACCACGAGCACGTCCGCCTCCACCATGCGACGACGCGCATTCATGAAGAAGCACGCCCCATACTCCGGGCACTTCTGGTACAGACAATTCCCGGCTTCCACATTCACGGCGTCCCAGACGGAGTGCGGAGGCTGACGCGGCAGGTCCTGCAGGCTGCCCTCGCGGGTCGTGCCCGCCCAGGCCCGAATCCGTTCCACCTCGTCTTCTTCCTCCACGGTGAAGAGGTCGCGCTCGAACTGGCCGGCACGCGCCAGGCGACGGAGGCACAAGTAATTGCCGCGCCCCTTCACCAGTACCGCGCGGAACGGCACCCCCAGATGCTTCTTCAGGAAAGGGAGATCCTTGTACATCAACTGCTCTTGCAAACTGATGGTGTGCGTCGAGACAATGCACCGCGTCTTGGTGCGGACCGCGTGCAGAATCAGCGGAACGAGATACGCAAAGCTCTTGCCCACCCCGGTCCCCGCCTCCGCCGCCAGGTGCTCCTTTTCGGCCAGCGTGGTGGCCACCTCCTCCGCCATGCCTGCCTGCTCCCCGCGGAACTCGTAAGGAAACGCCGCCGCCGCACAGGCCCGCTCCAGCCCACCGCCTGGCTGGAAAAAGGCACGCACCGGCTCCCGCGGATCGGGGGCATCGGCATCGGGAACCGGATCGGAATTCGGAGCAATCATGGCCGGCAGACTAGCGGCTCCCGCCTCGCGAGGCACCGCGAAAAAGAAAGAAAGGGGGTTGAAACCCGATCCGACTCCCGCTAGTCTCCCGCATTCGTATTGGAGTGCGAGCGTAGCTCAGCTGGTAGAGCACCACCTTGCCAAGGTGGATGTCGAGGGTTCGAATCCCTTCGCTCGCTCCAACCCCCCTCTCTCTCAACACCCCACCTCTGGAGGAACCCATGGCGCTTATCACATCCAGCGGCCCCGAAACCCTTCCCATCGGCAAGCCCGGCCCCGACTTCAATCTCCCGGCGACAGACGGCCAGACCTACAGCCTCGCCTCCTTCGCCAGCAGCAAGGTGCTCGTCCTCAACTTCACCTGCAACCACTGCCCCTACGCAAAAGCGTACGAGGACCGGTACATCGCCCTCGCCCACGAATTCATGGACCGCGACGTCGCCTTTCTCGCCATTTGCAGTAACGATGTGGTGAATTACCCCGACGACAGCTTTGCCAACATGAAGAAGCTGGCCGAGCGAAAGGCCTTTCCTTTCCCCTACCTTCACGACGAAACCCAGGAAGTGGCGCGCGCCTACGGCGCGGTCTGCACGCCGCACCTCTTCGTGCTCGATGCTGACCGCAACCTCGCATACGAGGGCCGGATCGACGACAACTGGAAAGAGCCCGCCGCCGCCACGTCCCACGATCTGCGAAACGCCCTGACGGCCCTGCTCGATGGGCAGCCGGTACCGGTCCCCCAGACCGGCCCCATGGGGTGCAGTATCAAGTGGAAATAGCGGGCGTTACCCCTGCCCGGCCAACTGTCCACAAGCGGCATCGATTTCCGTGCCGCGCTCCATGCGCGTCGTGCAGGGAATGCCGCCCGACCGCAGGATCGACTGAAACGCCTCCACCCGTTTGCGATGACTTCGTTCCAGCGGTGTGCCCGGCACCGGATTCCACGGAATCAGGTTCACATGCGTCCACTGAATACGATCGCCCAGCGGCCCATCGCGGAGCAGCCGAACCAGCGCGTGTGCATGCTCCATCGCATCGTTCTTCTCCTGCAACAGCACATACTCGAAAGAGACGCGCCGATGCGTTTCTTCGGCATACTCGCGGGTGGCCTGCAGTAGCTCCTGGATGGGATAGGCTTTATTCACCGGCATCAACGCGCTGCGCAACTCGTCGTCCGGTGCATGTAGAGAAATCGCCAGGTTCACCGGCAGGCTCTCTTTCGCCAGGCGACGAATGCCGGGCACCAGTCCAACCGTCGAGACCGTGAAGCTGCGCGCCCCCATGTTGAATCCGTCCGGATCGTGCAGCCGCTCGACCGAGTCCCACCAGGCATCGTAGTTATTGAACGCCTCGCCCATGCCCATGAACACGACATTCGACAGGCGGCTGGGCCGCTCCTCCGGCGCCACAACCCCAGCGCCGTTGGCCAGGGCATCGACCCCCTCTCCTTCCGCCACGGCCTTGGTCTCGCGTGCCGCCCATAACACCTGCTCGACAATCTGGCCGGCCGTCAGGTCGCGCAGGAAACCCAGCTTCGCCGTGGCACAGAAGACGCATCCCATCGGACAACCCGCCTGGCTGGAGACGCAGACGGTGGCGCGCCCTGGGTAGATCATCAAAACACTCTCGATCGTCTCCCCCTGAGGCAGTTTCCAGAGCGCTTTTCGCGTAAAGCCCGCATCCCCCTGCTGAAGCCGCACCGGCTCAAGATTACCGATGCAGCAGTCCCGCCGCAGCTTCTCGCGTAGCGCTTTCGACAGGGTCGTCATCGCCTCAAAATCGACGACGTTCTGGACATAGAGGTGGCGATAGATCTGCCGCGCCCGATAGGCGGGTTCCCCCCACCCGGCCACCAGTTCGGTCAGGCCGGGCAGGTCCAGGTCATAAAGATTGATCTGTTCGTCCGTCATTGGGGGTTGAGTGTCCGACATTGCCTGCAATAATGCAACGCAGCGGATCGCCCCTATGGCCAAACCCAGTCGAGAATACATTTACGGTATCAACCCCGCCTTCGAAGTCATTCGCGGCGGGCGTCGTACCCTCTACGAGGCGTTTCTGAACGAAGCGACCGTTGGGCATCCGCGCCTCCGCAAGCTGCGCGAACTCATCGAGCGGCGTAGCATTCCTCATCAACTCGTCGGGAAGCAACGTCTGCACGAGCTGGCACAGACCCACGAACATCAGGGCGTGGTCCTGAAGGCGAGCCCCTACCCCTACAGTACGCTGGAAGAGATCTTCACCCTTCCGCGCCTGCTCCTGCTCGACAACGTCGAAGACCCCCATAACGTCGGCGCCATTATTCGCTCCGCGGAGATCTTCGGCTTTCACGGCATCCTGCTCCCGCGCCGCGGCTGCCCGGATGTCTATCCCTCCATCGTCAAGGTCTCCGCCGGGGCCACGGAGT
The DNA here is from genome assembly GCA_007132345.1 of Kiritimatiellia bacterium. Taxonomy (GTDB): domain Bacteria; phylum Verrucomicrobiota; class Kiritimatiellia; order SLOV01; family SLOV01; genus SLOV01. The sequence goes on along the minus strand of SLOV01000296.1, from coordinate 600 downwards.
TCGTGCGTATTGTAAAGTCCGACCCCTCAAACGCCTACACGAAGCGGGCCGCCGCCGAGGGCTACCGCATTGCGGCGCTCGACGCCCGCGGCCAGGCCGACCTCGACCGGGTCGCCGCGGACGCGCCGGAGCGCTTACTCCTCGTCGTGGGGGGCGAGGACCGCTCAGTCGGCCAGTTCATCCTGAACATGGCCGATGACGTTCTTGGCATCCCGCAGCAGGGCCGCATCAACAGCCTCAACGCCAGCGTCGCCGCGGGCATCGCCATGCACGCCTTGCGCGTGCGTTGATGCGCCCAGCCCGAGCAGGATGCCCCCACACCTGCTCCGGGGCCAATAGAGGCCAAATGGAACTACAAAACACGCGAAAGGGAAGGATGAATGCCGGGGATTTTCGGCATCGGCTAAACCGCGACACTTACCACGCGCACGCTATCCCCCTCATACACCGACCGGCGCGCGGCCAGATACTCCTGAATTGCAATGCGAATATTGCCCAGCGCCTCCTCCTCGGTTGCTCCCTGAGACCAGCAGCCGGGCAGGGAAGGACACCCGACAGCAAAGCCTTCATCGGACTCTTTCAAAACCACAGGGTACTCTA
>SLOV01000287.1 GCA_007132345.1 Kiritimatiellia bacterium | reverse complement strand
GCAATCTCCTCCGGCGACGCCTCCACCGTCCCGCGCAGCGCCATATGCACATGGTCCGGCATCACCGACACCGATTTAAGGCCGTACCCCTTCTTGCGCGCGATCCGCCGCACACCGTCCCGGATCCGCCCCAGCATCTCGTTGTCCGCAATCTTCTTTCGCCCGCCCACCACCAGAACCAGGTGCAGATTATACCAGTACCGACCTGTGCTCGTCTCGGTCGGCACCGACAGATCCACCGCCGCATCCTCTACCGTGAATGTCTCCATGCGCCGCGCGAATCGCGGGTCGGCGAATCCCTCCTTCCGCGCCTGCTTGCCGAGATAGCCTTCCACCGCTGCGCGGATGTTCTCGCCCAGGCTTCGGAACGAGACCTTGCGACTGAAGGCCACCGGCGTTCCGGCCTGACGCAGCGCATGTTGCAGTCGACCCTTTGCCCGCGCTGTGCAGAGCACCGGACTGACAGTTGGCGTGGCGTCGAAGAGGATCTGGACGCGGTTCCGGTCCGCACGGTATTCGCCCGCGAAAAGGCCATCGCCCCGCCACGCCTCTGTGCAGGCGTGGATGGCATCGACCGTGTTGGGCGGCAGCGTGGTGCCCTCGGTGGGCCAGCCCGTCCAGTCGTAGCGCAGGGCATAGACGGGGGTGACCGATTTCGGGGTATAGAGGGGGCGCGGCTTTGCCAGATCCCGAATCTTCTGCTCCAGCGACGCAAGGTCGCTGGGGGCATCTTTGCTATCATCATTCATTCAAGTCACCTCCTCTAAACCACGCCCCCGGCCGGCTTGTCCGGCCGGAGCGGAAGACACTGAACACCGAACACTTCCGGCCCCGCCCCCTCCTATCCCCCCTCCGCCCGGAACGCCGCCAGACGCTCGGGAAACGGGCACCTGGCACAGCGCGACCGGTCGTTCATGCAGAAGTCCTGGAAGATCTGGAGCACCCCCTGCTCCCGCATCGCCGTGCCATACAGCTTCAGCGTGTGGTCCCGCCCAAACAGGTCATGCGCCGCCTGCCGCAGAATCTGATGACTCCCCAACCGCGGCAACGCCTCCAACCACTCCGCCCGGAACTCGATCCCGGGTTGCGCCGCCAGATACGGCAACCACACATTCATCACCATGGCCCGAACCCGCGACGCCCCCAGCAAGGCCGTCGGCTTCAACGCGCGCTTTCCGCCCAATGACAGCCGCGGCCCCCAGTACGGACCCGGCGGCAGCGCCATAAGTTCATCACTGACCCTTTCCACCACGCGCGCGCCGTCCCCCGACGGCGCCGACGCCCAGCGCTCCTCCAGCTTCGGCGCCGCCGTCCAGAGCGCGGCCGCCGCAACCAGACGCCGCCGCGGATGGTTCGCCGGCCGTACGCCCGCCACCCGCCACGCATCCTTCGCCATGCACGCGTCCTCCCAGCGCGACCGCACCTTCCACCACCGGTCCCACAGACGCCGGACATAACGGCGCGTCGCCTCATCCCACGAAGCGGCAGCCTTCTCCGGCAGCAACCCGGCCACGCCCATGAGAACCGCATAGGCAGTTTCCGCGTCGCCTTTCGCGATTTCCCGCAGCACATCCACCGGTACCCGTTCGGCCAGCTCGCGGAACGGCGCCTTGTTATGCTTGTAACCCAGCGCCGCCATCGTTTCTTCATAAAGCGCCTGCGCCGCGCCCTGTGTCTCGATGCGGCGCGCCAAATGCGCCGCCTTCCGTCGCAGCCGCTCGTGGCCCGCCGCGTCGAGCAGCGCCTGCCGCTGCTCGACGCTCCACCCGCGCAGCACCGTCGAGCAGGGCGGCACCTCGGCACGCGCCGCGTAGGGATAGGCCGTCAGGTCCATCGCCTCGAACGAGAAGTGGGGGTTCGCTTCCAGCGCCCGCTGCATCGTGATCTGTATCGTGCCCGGCGGCAGACGCTCCGGCGGCACCTTGCCGGGAAACCAGGTCACATGCGCGCGCACCCCGCGATAGCGCGGGTCGTCGGCATGGCCATGCTGCACCCAGCCGGAGGCGCGCAGGTGGATCTCGACATCGCCCTTCACCCGCCGCCGCTCGCGGCCCACGCGCAGCACCGCACCGAGGAAATCGGGGCCGGCCTCCAAATTCCAGACACCGGGCGAGTCGACCCAGACTGGCTCCCCGTCCAAGCTGCGCAGCTCGTGCGGCCGCCACGTCGGATCGTACCAGGCGGCCTGCACATGCCGCTCGCTGAAGCCGAAGCCACGGTCGAGCCCCGTGGGCTCGCGCAGCATCATGCGCGAGGCCGTCAAATCGCGATACGCCCTGGCCCGGGGAAAACGATCGCCCCCGAATGCCTCCAGATAGTCGCCCGATGTCCTGGCCATACAAACACCCCTTCCGATTCGCGGACCATCCGCCCCGCTTGACTATCCCCTTCGCCCCTCTATCATACGTTGAATCGTTGCGGGGAGAACCCCTTTTTCCCCGGCTCAGCCGCCAGTCGAATCCCCGAATGATCAAGGTCTCCAATCTCACCAAACGCTATGCGGGCCACACCGCGGTGCAGGATCTCTGCTTCGAGGTGGCGCGCGGCGAAATCGTCGGCTTCCTCGGCCCGAACGGTGCCGGCAAGACGACCACGATGCGGATCCTGACCGGTTACCTCCCGGCGACCGGCGGCGAGGTCTACATCGCCGGGCACGATGTCGTCACCGAGTCGATGGAAGTGCGCCGCAATATCGGCTACCTGCCCGAGCATAACGCGCTCTACACCGAAATGCGCGTGAAGGAGTATCTCCGCTACCGCGGCCGCCTCAAGGGGCTCGGCCGGAAACGGCTGCGCGTCCGCGTCGACGAGGTCTGCGAGCAGTGCGGCCTCGAGCACATGCGCCGCCGCATCATTGGGCACCTCTCAAAAGGCTATCGCCAGCGTGTCGGTCTCGCCGATGCCCTCGTGCATGAGCCGGAACTCCTCATTCTTGACGAGCCAACCATCGGACTCGACCCCAACCAGATCCGCCAGATGCGCGACCTGATCCGCGGTCTGGCCTCGCGCCACACCGTGCTGCTCTCCACGCATATTCTCCCGGAAGTGGAGGCCACCTGCCAGCGCGTGCTGATCCTGCACCAGGGCCGCATCGTGGCTTCGGATACGCCTTCGAATCTGAAAGAGCTCCTGGTGAGCGGCGATCGCATTCTCGCCGAAATCCGTGCACCCCGCGAAGAGTTGCTGAGCGAAGCGCGCGCGATCCCCGGCGTAGCCCGCGTCGAAGCGCACGGGGACGGCCCGTGGGTCGCCGTAGAGATCACGCTCGCCGAATCCGTCAGCGGCGACCTGCGCCCGGCTGTCTTCGATCTAGCGGTGCGGCACGGCTGGAGCCTGCGCGAATTGAAACTGCGCGATCGCAGCCTCGAAGAGGTCTTCGCCGAACTCACCCGCGAGGAGGAGGAGCCGACCGCCCCATGAGAGCCTTCTTCACCCTCTGGCGCCGCGAGCTCGGTGCGTTTTTCCTCTCGCCCATCGCCTACGTCATGGCGATCTTCTTCCTCGTCGTGATGGGCTTCAGTTTCTGGTTCCTGGCCCGCGTCTTCACGCTTGGCCTTGTCGGCGTCCCGGTGATGAGCCAGTTGTTCGGTTCGCTCTTCTTCTGGATCCCTTTCCTGATTGTCGTACCCGTGCTCACCATGCGCCTCTTCGCGGAAGAAAAACGCCAGGGCACCATCGAAACCCTCATGACGGCGCCCGTCACGGATACCCAGGTCGTTCTGGCCAAACTCGCCGGCGTCTTCACCTTCTATGTAGTGATGTGGCTCCCCACCATCCCCTATGCCTTTATCCTGCACCACTTCAGCTCCCAGACCGCACCCTTCGACTTCGGACCCATGATCGGCGGCTATATCGGCGCGGCGCTCATGGGCCTCTTCTACCTCTCCATCGGCCTCTTCTGCTCCGCGCTCACCCGCAACCAGATCGTCTCCGCCATCATGAGCTTCTCGATCATGCTCCTCTTCTTCTTCGGCGGGTTCCTCCACTTCCTCGAAGTGCAGCCACTCCTCAAACAGGTCTCCGGCTACGCCTCCTCGGCCCTTCACATGCTGGAATTCAGCCGCGGCGCATTCGATACGCGCCCCCTCGTCTTCTATCTTTCCAGCACGATCTTCGTCGTCTTCTGCACCGTGCGCATCGTGGAGACGCGCCGATGGTAAAGCGTAAACGCACCGGCGCAAGACGCGCCGCCCACAAAGGACTTCGAAGGACGCTTCTCAGCCGCTTCTTCGCGAGGCTCCTCTTCGGCGCCAACACCCTCTTGGCCTTCGCCCTCGCCCTGCTCCTCCTCGGCATGGTGAATTACGTCGCCAACCAGCAGTTCCGTCGTTTCGACCTCAGCGCCACCCGCTTCTTCTCGCTCTCCGACAAGACCCTGCAATTGCTCAACGGCGTCACCAACCGGCTCGATGTCTACGTGCTGCTGCCCTCCGACCACACGCTCTACGACGACGTGACCACCCTGCTGCGCGAGTATCGCTATGCCTGCCCCCCGCTGGTCGTTGAAACCGTCGACCCGAACCGCGATCTGGCCCGCGCCGAATTGATTGCCCGCGAGGTGGAAGGCGCACGCCCCGCCGTCGTCGTTTTCTCCTACGAAGGGCGTAGCGAGATCGTCGACGCACGGAACCTCGTCGAAAGCGAACTCGACCCCGATGGCGTCGGCATGCGCCGTGTCTCGTTCCGCGGCGAAGTCGAGTTCTCCTCCGCCATCCGGCGCGTCATCGCCGAAACCCGCCCCACCGTCTACATGCTGCGCGGCCATGGAGAGCGAGACATCAACAACTTCGACCCGGCGCGTGGCTATTCTCAAATCGCCCGCGCCCTGCGCCGCGACCACATCAATATCCAGCCGTTCCTGCTCGGCGAACAGCTCGGCCTGCCCGACGACTGCGACCTGCTCATCATCGCCGGCCCCACCCGCCGCTTTGCGCAACCGGAACTCGACATCATCCGCACCTACCTCGAACGCAGCGGGCGCCTGCTCGTCCTGCTCGACGCCCTGCACCAGGTCGGCATCGAGACCGTACTCGAAGACTGGGGCATCCGCCTGCCGAACGAAATCGTCGTCGATTCGCAACACACCCTCACCGGACGCGAACTCATCGCGCAGGACTATGGCCCACACCCCATCACCCGCAGGCTGCAAAATGTCATCACCCTTTTCCACCTGCCCCGCCCGGTCGATCCGGCCGTCGAGCCGGCCCTGCCCGGCGTGCCGCCAACCGACGGCACACGGGTCATCCCGCTGGTCTTCTCTTCCGAACTGAGCTGGGCGGAAAGCGACCCCACCCAGACCCCGTTTCGTTTCGATCCGGGCGTCGACCGCCCCGGCCCGATCCCGATCGCCGTCACCGTCGAACGTGGCGTTGCGGCCGAACTTGCCGCCGAAATCAGCCCCACACGCATTGTCGTCTTTGGCGACTCCGATTTCGCCTCAAACGGCGCGCTGACCGGCGGCAACACCGACCTCTTCCTCAGTGCCGTCAACTGGCTGCTCGAACGCGAGGAAATGATGGGCATCGACGCCAAGACCTATCAGGAATATCGCCTCCTCATGAGCCGCGACCAGTTGAAATATCTCTTCTGGGCCGTCGTTGTGGCCCTGCCCGCAGGCGTTTCCGTCATCGGTATCCTCGTAGGAATCCGCCGCAGGAAATGACGCCATGAAGTTTCGCACGACCTTCCTCTTGTTGCTCCTCGTTCTCCTCTGTGCCGGGGCCGTCTACGTGCTGGAACAACACACGCCATCCACCGAAGAGCGCGCCCGGCGAAGCCGCTATGTACTCGATTTCGACGGCGAACGCATCGACTGGATTCGCGTGCAGACCACGAACTATACCGTCACCGCCCACCGCCGCGGCCAGGAATGGGTTCTCACCGAACCCCTCTCCACGCGTGCGAATGTTGCATCGGTCAATCGCCTGCTCACCATGCTCGAAGAATGGCGCCGCCACGAAACCTTGCGCGGCAGCGACCTTCGCCGCCGCGACCTCTCCGTACACGACTATGGCCTGCACGCCCCACGCGCAGAAATTGCCTGGGGCGACGCCATTGCCAGCCGTATCGTCCGCATCGGCCGCGACGCACCGATGGGCGACGCCGTCTATGTGCAGCGCGACGACGAACAGGACATCCTCGCCGCCGCTCCAAACGTCTGGGATGCCATCCCCGACCAGGCCAACCAATTCCGGTCCCGCCGCCTCTTCGAAGGTTCGCCCCTCCGCACCACCCGCCTGGAAATCAATCGGCCCGACGGCTTTCTCCGCATCGCCCGCTCACCGGACGGCGCCTGGACCATCCAGCAACCCGACCGCGGCCGCGCCGACCCGGGCTTCGTTCTCGACCTCATCGAAACCCTCTACGATGCCCGCATCGCGACCTTCGTGAGCGACCAGCCCGGCGACCTCGCGCCCTATGGACTCGACCAGCCACGCGTGACCATCGCCCTCACCGGGCCGGGCGACCTCCTGCCGCAGGACCTCTTTATTGGAAACGACGTCGAAGGCGCCGCCGACACCGTCTATGCCCGCCTCGGTGACACCGGGGGCGTCGTCTCGATCGACCGCGCGCTCTATCAAACCTCACTGTTGAACGCAAATGTACTGCGCAACCGCAGGCTCCTTGCCTTGTCCCCCGCCGAAGTCGGGCATCTCGACATTCGAGCTGGCGCGGAGACCGTTTCCCTCCATCGCGACCCGGCCACCGAGGCATGGTGGGTCGTACGGCCTGCCCGGCGCAAGGCCAATGCCGAGCTGGTTGAAGCCCTCATCGCCGCCTGGTGCACCGCGGATATTCTGGAGTTTGTCGCCGATGATGTCACCGACTTCACGCCCTACGAATTGGACCCGCCGGTCTTCCACATCACGCTCGGGTCCGGCCCGCATCCGTCCACAGAGCTCGCGCAGGCGGTTGCGCTGCCCGACGAATTGCCCGAGGACGACGACACACCGCCCGCACCCCAGCGCCTCGTTGCAGTCGGACTTGGGACCGTCGACACTGAGCGCGGGCGCCTCTTTGCCCGCCGCGACGACCGCAATTCTGTCTTCGCCATCGACCTGCAAATGCTCCAGCGCCTCTCCGCTTCGCCGACCTATTACTTCCACCACGAGGTGCTGCGCCTCGAACCCGATACCATTCGCAGCCTCACCGTCGAACACGACGGCACACGCCAGACCGTAGAGCGCGTCGCGAACGGCGCCTTCCAACCCGTCGAAGCCGATGCCGAAACCCTCCCCGCCAAAGAGGCCATCGCAACCGTGATCGAAACCCTGCAATCCTTGCGCGCGGTCGAGTTTCTGCCCTTCTCGACCAGCGCCCTCACCGAGGCCGGGCTCGACACCCCCTCCGCCTCGCTCACCATCCGCTTCACCGAAGATGTCGGCATCAGCCAGGCCCTCCTCTTCGGCGCGCCCTACGAGGACATTGGACGCTTCGCCACCATTCGCGGCCAGGACATCCTCTTTATTCTCCCCGCCGATACCGTGAAGCGCCTGCTCCAGGACCTTCACGACCTGCCAGCCCCCGCGGGCAGCGCTCCCTCCGAAGCCGATGGCGAGAGCGAGGACCCTGCGCCGTCACCGTAATGCCCCCTCGCGAGGCAATGGAATTCGACTCCTCATCGGCGCTTGGCGGGTGGCTGCGGCATCATCACCATCCGGTGCTCCGCGCCCTGCGCCTCTTCATTCGCAGCCTGCCTGCGCTCTGCACCGTCCTGCTGGCACTGGGCCTCTACCTCGCCACCATCGGGTTCCCTCCGCCTCTCGTCCGCACAGCCCTGCGCCGCCTGGAAGAACGCCAAGGGGTCGCCCTGCGCATCGAACGGCTCACCCTGCACCCGCTCCACGGCCTCTCCGCCCACGGGGTCCGCTATTTCGGCAGAGACGATCGCCCCTTCCCCATCCTCGATATCGAACGCGCCTCGCTGGTCACCCGGCCACGCGACCTGCTGCGCAGGCAGCCACAAGCACGCGGCATCCGCCTGCGCAACGCAACAATCAGGATTGACCCCACCCCGCCCGCCTTCGGTCCCCCCGCCGGTGGCCCCCTCCTCGTTCGGAACATCTCCGCCAACCTCCGTTTCGGTAAAGACCCCGACATCCAGATCACCGATCTTCACG
>SLOV01000109.1 GCA_007132345.1 Kiritimatiellia bacterium | reverse complement strand
CTGCGGCAGCCGGCAGAGGTGCTCGTCATCGAACTTGGCGGCAACGACGGGCTACGCGGCATCCCCGTGGAAGTGACCCGAAACAACTTGCAGGCCATCATCGACCGCGCCCGCGAGTTGCACCCCGATGTCCTCCCGCTCCTGGCCGGCATGAAACTCCCGCCCAACTACGGCCCCGAATATATCGAAGCCTTCGAACGCATCTACCCAGAGCTGGCGGCCGAAAACGGAATTCCGCTCATCCCGTTCCTGCTCGAAGGCGTCGCCGCCGATCCCGACCTGAACTTTCCCGACGGCATTCACCCGACCGCCGAGGGACATCGCCGGGTGGCCGAGGTTGTTTGGCAGACGCTCGAACCCCTCCTGCGCGAAAGAATCGCGACTGACGCAGAATAAGCGAAGGCACAGTTAAGCCGTATGGAAAAGCTGCCCTATCCGATCACCCACTTTGCGCAAGCGACTGGTCGTGCATAGCCTCGCCCCTTTCTCGCGCCTCGCCGAAATTCACCCTGGAACTTTGATGAAAAGCTTTTTCAGCTCAGCATGCCTTTGTGTCTTCCTGCTTCTCGCTGCTGCCAGCACAGCGCCGGGCAGCAGCGTGGAAGTCCATCTAATCGACGGCCCCACCTCCGGCATCGTCGCCCTCTACCTTTTCGACTCCCCAGAGAGCTTCACCGACTTGCGAACCCCTTACCGCTCCGTACGCTTCGATCTATCCGAAGAGCCGACTCTGCGAATCGAGGGGGTGCCGCCGGGCGTCTATGCACTCCTCGTTTACCTCGACGAAAACGCGAATGGCCGTCTGGACCGGAACTTCATCGGCATTCCCACAGAACCGATCGGATTCAGTAACCAGTATGTGCCAAGGGGACCGCCCACCTTTCCCCGCGCCGCGTTCACGCTCACCAACGAAACCGCGCGCTTCGACGTAGAACTGCAACGGCCCCTGGGCGACCGCGGCCGAATTGCGGCCGGGGTGGGCGTACTCGGGCGCAGCTCGCCGTATGTAGATTCCAGCACACAAGTCGTCCGCTTCATTCCGGCCGTCTACTACCTCGGCAACCGCATTCAAATCTTCGGGCCCGCGGCGCAGCTTGGCATCGTCAGCGGCGATGCTCTCTCGCTGGCCCTCCGCGCACAGTACCAGCCGGGCGTCTACAAGGAGAAGGACAGCCCGATTCTCGAAGGACTGGGGAACCGTCGCGACACCATGCTGCTGGGACTGGCCGGCGGTTGGTCAGCCCCGAACCGATTCGAACTCTCCGCCAGCTACAGCCACGACGTCCTCGATCGGGTCGGCGGCGGGCTGGGCCGGCTCAGCCTGAGCCGCACCATTCCTGCAGGGCCGGTGCGGATCACCCCCTCCATCGGGCTGAATTGGCTCAGCGCCAAAATGGGGAACGATTTCTTCGGCGTCCCGGCCTCGCGCGCCACGCCGACCCGTCCTGCTTATCGACTCTCCGACACCTGGAACGGAACCGCGGGTCTCAATCTTTTCATTGAAGTCACCCCGAACTGGCAGGCCATCCTGGGCATCGGTGCGGAGCGGCTCAACAGCCAGATCACCCGCAGCCCGATCGTGGCGGACGACTGGGTGTGGAACGGCTTCTTCAGCCTGGGGCGCGTTTTTTAGCCATATCGGGCGGGGCTGATCGCGATCCCTCGGGCCAGGCCAAAGCGCGCGCCCTACACCGAATTTCTTAATGTTTTGTAGGGCCTCCGCTTGCCGGAGGCCGCGTCTGGCCCATGGCCAACACGCGGCGGATGGCCTTCTCAGGCTGGTTTCATGCCTTGGCGCCCCACCGCTTCGGGCGCATCTGCAATTCGTTGCGCGCCTCTTTAGCTCTATGCATTCCCGCCGAGGCGGGTAGTACAAACGGCGGAGCCCGCGTGGATGGCGTTTGTAGTCCCGCCTTCAGGCGGTCTTCCGCGCTACAAGTCACATGTGCACCCCATCCCTTGCCGATCTCGGTCTTGGCATCAGCCAAATGATATGGAAAGGTTTAGCGTGTGCAGTCGTTTACAAGAATGTAAGCGGTACGTTTGGGGACCATTACACAAGGAGTGGATCGTGAAACATTTTCTCACAGCAGCTTATACCCATGTTGGACTCCTCGTCATTCGCGTCGGGCTGGGCGTCATGTTCGTGATTCATGGCTGGCCCAAGATCACCGGCGGTGTCGAGCGATGGGAGGGACTCGGAGGGGCCATGTCACATATCGGGATCGGCTTCGCGCCCGTGTTCTGGGGTTTCATGGCGGCCATCGCGGAGTTCTTCGGCGGCATACTTCTGGCTCTGGGCCTGCTCACCCGCCCCGTCGCATTCCTCCTGGCATTCACGATGTTCGTCGCGACCATGATGCATATCGGCGCAGGCGATGATTTCGTTCCCAGGGTTTCGTATCCCCTCGAGTTGATGATCGTGTTCATCGGCCTCATTCTCACCGGAGCCGGACGCCTGAGCATGGACGACCGGCTCTTCGCAAGTAACCGCACAAGCAAGGAGTAGATCATGGGCCTCTTCTCAAGAGATCCGAAAAAGAAGGTGAAGCAGGCATACGAAAAAAAGTTGCTGGAGGCCCGGGAAGCCCAGCGCTCCGGCAACATTCAGCATTACGCCGATCTGATGGAAGAAGCCGAAACGCTTCGCAAACAACTCGAATTATGAAAGTTCATCCCGAAAGGAGTAATCGCAATGAAGGTTCTCGCCCTGTGTGTCTCTTCGGTCCTGCTTGGAGGGTTTGCTGCCATGGCGCTTGAAGTGGGTTCTCCAGCTCCAGAGTTTTCCGGTACCGCAACGGGAAACGAAACCATCCGTCTCTCGGAGCTACGCGGTCAGTGGGTCGTCCTCTACTTCTATCCCAAGGCGGACACGCCCGGCTGTACCGCACAGTCCTGCTCGCTGCGCGATGGCTATACCGAACTCCAGGAGCGTGGCGCCAAGGTGATTGGTGTCAGTCTCGACTCGCTCGATCGGCAGGAATCCTTCAAGGAGAGCCACAACCTGCCCTTTCCCCTGATCGCCGACACGGACAAGAAGATCGCGCGCGCCTACGACGTGCTCGCCCCGCTCGCCCTTTTCACGCAGCGGAAGACCTTCATTATCGACCCCGACGGAAACCTGGCCCACATCTTCGACCGCGTCGATGTCCGAAGCCATGACGAGGAGGTTCTGCGCGAGCTGACGCGCCTGCAAGCGGAGCAAAGCGATCTGCCGGAATAGCTGATGGAGATCAGCGGGGCTGCCCTCGGCCATCTTTCGTTGGTTTGGAAGAGCGCAGATGGAAGCGTCCCCATTCCCTAGCTGTTCGGTCTGCACATGGTCAGGCTGTAGGATGGGCATGGCCCGAAGGTTCTGCCCGTCCAGCAGAGCCCAAAAGGATTTCATTTCGCCTCAGACCGGCTCTGCGTCGCCTGCCGACGAGAGATACCGTCGCTCCGTCCTGTAGGCGATATTCGTGAGGATTTCGTAGGGAATCGTACGGCATAGTCGCGCCAGTTCGCCGGCCCATATTTCCTCATCCCCCTGGCGTCCGATCAGCACGACCTCGTCTCCAACCTGCGCCGTAGAGTCGCGGCCCAGGTCGACAGTGAGCCAGTTCATGCTCACCCGCCCGGCTACACGGCAGCGTTTCCCACCAACTAGAACAATGCCCTGTTTGCTGAGCGTCCGCAGGAAGCCGTCCGTATAGCCGGCGCAGACGGTGCCGATGGTGGTCGGGCGCTCCGTTGTGTAGGTGGAATAATAGCCCACCTGAAAGCCTGCCGGCACCTTCTTGACCTGCACCAGATTGCTTTTCCATTCCAGAAATGGCCGCGTGCTGGCGCGCATCTTCGAATCCTGCGTACCGTATCCATACAGAGCGATGCCGGGACGTACCGCATCGAAGTCCCATTCCTGATAATAAAGCATGGCACGGCTACTCGACAGATGCCGCATCACCGGGCGTGGATCGATCCGGCGCCGACGCCGATCAAAGTCCGTAAACCGCTCCGCTTGTGCGATGGCCGATTCCGGGCGCCCCGGCTCCACGGTCGCGAAATGGCTCATGATGCCGTCGATTTGCAGTCCCGGATGCGCCAGCAACTGCCCATAGACCTTCGCCGCCTGCTTCCAGTGCACGCCCAGGCGGCCCATGCCGGTGTCGATTTTGAAATGCACGCTCAGGCGGGTGCGCGCCGCGAGGGCCGCATCGCCCAATGCCCGGCCATGTTCGAGGCTCACAACAATCGGCGTGATGCGGTGCTGCACCAGCGTCGGCACATCCCCCGGCTCCACAACCCCCATCACCAGCAGGCCCGGCTTGTCGAGCACGCGCCGCAGTTCCAGCGCCTCGTCCAGGTACGCCACGCCGAACCAGCGCATCCCCGCATGATAGGCAGCGGTTGCGACCGGGATCGCCCCGTGATTATAGGCGTTGGACTTGACGACAAAGATCACCTCCGAAGAGGGACCGACTGCATCCCGCACAATCCGCACGTTCTCCTTGAGGACATCGAGATCGATCTGCAACCAGGGCTTCCGCATGATGGCGCCGCATCATAAGCCAACCACCCGACCGCACAAGCGGTTTCGGAAAACACACACCGGCACCAGAATCAACCCCACGGCGGAGCCCCGCCTCCAAGCGCATCCTCGATTTCCCGCAACTGTTTCCGCAACTCCTGCGTTTCCTGCCGCCAATAGGACGGCGTGCCCCAGTCGGGCGCCAGCCGCGCGAACCCGCCGTCCGCCGCCTGCCGAATGCACCAGGCCGCGAAGTGGAGATATCGCATGGCACGCAACGGCTCGATCAGAGTGAGCGAGCCATGGTCGAAGGAGCGAAAGACCTCATACCCATCAAGAAAAAGATTTACCTCATGGCGCGCGTCCGCAAGACGGCCCGGCAACAGCATCCAGAGGTCCTGCACGGGAGGCCCCATGGAGAGATCGTCAAAGTCGATCAGGAAGAAGGACTCGCCTGGGCGATAAAGAAGATTCTGGTGGTGCAGATCCCCGTGCACACGGATACAGGCCGTGTCGTCAAAGAGCGGGTCGATCCGTTCCATGACTTCTTCGGCCGCCTCTTCGAAGGCACTGTGATACTCGCGCGGCAGGAACCCGGAGCTCAGAATGGTTTCGAGGTGGTCCCGCATGGACCATTCCGGGCCAAGCCAGATGCGGTGTTCAGCCGTCTCGGCCGCGCCCACGCAATGCATGCGTCCCACCAGTCGTCCCAGCTCCCGCCACTGGTCCGGACTGGGCTCATCGCAGATTCGGCCACCCTTCTTCGGAAACAAAGCGAACCGACTCTCATGCAGGGCAAAGAGCGTCTCGCCCTCCTTGTCGTGTAGCGGCGCAACCACGGGGATCTCCTCTGCCGCGAGTTCCGCCATGAAACGGTGCTCTTCCAGCAGAGCCTCTACGCTCCAACGGTGCGGCCGGTAGAATTTCGCAATGACGGCCGTGCCGTCGTCCAGGATCACTTCATAGACGCGGTTGATGTAGCTGTTCAGGGGCCGGCAGATGTTGCTGCACCGCACATCGAGCGCCTGTTCCACCTGGTGCAGCACTTCGTCAGGCGTGAGGTGATCGAAATCGGACTGCGGCTGTAAAGAGTCGGACATGGGCGGCACTCTACGCGGAACCACGCCATGCGCCAATCCAAGAGCGCAACGGGATGCCTGCCACTCATAGTAGCGGGAACATCCTGCTCCCGTTCAGCTCTCAAAATAGGTATAGCCGCGCAAGCCCGCTTCATAGGCCTCCGTAATGGTGCGCCGCATCTGCGGTGCAATCAGGCCGCGGCGCACCGCCTGCTCCGCGCGCGTTCGCACCAGATCCAGCAGGTTCCCCGGCTGATACTCCACATACGAAAGCACCTCGGCCACGGTGTCACCCGCCACTTCCCGCTCATATTCCACTTCACCTTCCGGTGACACATAAACATTCACGACATTCGTGTCGCCGAGCAGGTTATGCAGGTCGCCCAGGGTTTCCTGATAGGCACCAACCAGAAACACGCCCAGATAGTACTCGTCGGTAGCGGAGAGATCATGGAGTGGCAGCGTGAGGCGCCCTGCTTGGCGGTCAATGAAGTGGTCGAGCTTCCCGTCGCAATCGCAGGTAATATCCGCCACCGTCCCGGTGCGCGCGGGCTCTTCGCCAAGCCGATGGATCGGCATCACGGGAAACAACTGATCGATGGCCCAGGCATCGGGCAAGGACTGGAAGACGCTGAAGTTGCCATGATAGACATCGGCCGTCGCGTTTCGCAGCGCATCGAGTTCTTCGGGTACATACTCCAACCCTTCAACCATGGCGGCAATCTTGCGCGCCACCACCCAGAAGATCCGCTCCGCAATCGCGCGCTGCCGAAGGCTCACAACGCCATGCTGAAACAGAGACCGGATTTCGTCCCGATAGTAGGTTGCGTCGTTATAGCACTCCTGCAGGTTATCGCCGCGCAGTGCCTCGACCACCGCCATCAAGTTGCCGAGCATCAGATGCGCATCCTCGGGGAGCGAATCCGGAAGCGCATGCGTCTCGACGCGCGTAACGTCCAACACGTTAAACAGGAGCACCGAATGGTGCGCCACCGTCGCGCGTCCCGATTCGGTGACCAGCACCGGGTGCTCAACCCCCGTGCGGCCCGTCACCTCTTTGACCGTTTCCACTACGTCGACCGCATACTCGTCGATGGTGTAATTGGCGCTGCTGGCCTGATCGCTGTGGGAACCGTCATAATCCACGGCCAACCCGCCGCCCACATTCAGATAGCCCATCGCCGCCCCCTCCGCCACGAGATCGACATAAAAGCGAGTGCCTTCCGTCACCGAGCGGCGAATGGAGCGGATATCCGGGACCTGCGAGCCCAGATGGTAATGCAGCATGCGGAGGCAATCCAGTTTGCCCAAGTCCCGCAGCCGGTCGACGACATCGATGATTTGCGCCGCGTTCAACCCGAACATGCTGCGATCGCCGCCGCTGTTTTCCCAGTGGCCGCCTGCCTTGGTCGCCAACTTGGCGCGCACCCCCAGCATGGGCGTGACCCCAAGCTTTTCCGCCCGCTGAAGAATCAAGTCGAGTTCGTCAGGCAGTTCGATCACCAGAAACGGCTTCATCCCCATCATCTGCAGATAGAGCGCAAGATCGATGAACTCCTCGTCCTTATAGCCGTTGCAGACCAGAATCGATTCCTCGTCTTGCAGGTACGCCATGGCGGCAATCAGCTCCGCCTTGCTGCCCGCTTCCAACCCGTGATGGAACGCGCGCCCATGCTCAACAATCTCCGCAAGCACCTGCTGCTGCTGATTCACCTTGATGGGATACACACCCTGAAATCGGTTCTTGTATCCGACACCTTCGATCGCTTTGCGGAAGCTCTGGTGAATGGTCTGAATCCGATGCCCAAGAATGCCGCCGAATCGGAGCAGCATCGGCATGACAAGCCCGCGCTCGTGCAAAGCCCCCACAATGTCCATCAAACTCACCTGCACGCCATCCGGCCCGTCGGGACGAACCACTACCTCGCCCTCGGGCGATACATCGAAATAGCCCGCACCCCAATGTCGAACACCGTAGAGCGTCGCGGATTCTTCAGCGGACCAGGGAGTTGTTGTTCGTGGAAGCAGCATCGTCGTGGCCCTCTCCAATGTGGGCTAAAGAAACGGAACCAGCGTATGCTACGGGTTCGACGGAAAAATGCAACCGCTACCGAGCCTGGCTCAGCAATTCTCAGCATGGCCCTTGCCGCCTCAAGACAGGACTGCAAACGCGCGGCAACTCTTCTGCCATCCGTTCGTAGTACCGGCTTCAGCCGGCATCTGGAGTTTGGACATTGGGGATCTTCAACAAGGCCACATCGGCAAACGACCCCGACGGGGTGGCAGATCAACGTCCATAGCAGCGCCATGGGAGCAGGTGAAGAATAGACCACGCCCAGGCTGTAAGCAGAGGGAGCCTGGAGCCGATAGATGAGATGAAAAGGAGAGGACAGTGCCTCAAGTACTTTGCTGGGGTTGCGCCCGGCGGGCACAGACACGCGGCGCCCCCGAAGGCGCATCATCGCTTTCCGTGCAGCCCGGGCACCGAATCTTTTCGCCCCGGAACCTCACACTGGAGCAGCCACAAGAACGAAACGTCTTGTTCTG
>SLOV01000014.1 GCA_007132345.1 Kiritimatiellia bacterium | reverse complement strand
CTGTTTGGCTTTGGGGGACGGGATTCAATCCCGTCCTACTTCACAACGCATCTCACTGGTTGCCCCGACCCTTCTGGTTCGATCTGGCTTCTGCCTTGATTGGTAGAATTGGACGAGCTTGCGCGAATCGAATCCGCACCTCTGCGAGATCGCAGATCGCGAATCCCAGACACGTTGCAGAGTCGTATCCCTCATTCTGAATCCTCCTCACACAGCCGCCGCACTCCATAAGCGACCGCTCAATCTTCGCCAAGCGCCTCCACATCAGCCAAGTCCTTCTTCCGTCCTGCGGATCGCTTGTTTTTAATGTACTCCCGTCGGCCGATGTAGTAGACAGACACATCCCCGAATGTGCCGGGTTCCCTGGCACTGGCCGCTTCCTCCCACGAGACGCCGGAAATGGATGTAATAATGTCTATTCGGACCGGCGGCAATCCGAGTTGAACCACCTTGTTTGGTTTCTCAAAATCGTTGGGGGTCAGGTTGGGAAAACGGAATCCGAAGATAGCCAATGCTTCAAGAACGCGAGCCGCATTATGCGAAGTGGGCCGTACAAAAACATCTATATCGCCTGTATACCGGGGAGCACCGTGAAATGCCAGCGCATAGCCCCCGACAATCAGGTACTCAACCTTGTGCTCGTTCAACAACACGAGCAACTCTCTGAAGTCGGGCTGTACTTCCATGATGTTGTCGACGAAGAATTTCTACAGCGGCAATCCGTTCAGGAATAGGCCGGGTCCTCCAGTACGCAACGTCGGCATCGACCGAGGACTCGGTTAGATCGTGCTTGGCTATGACCTTCTGAATCATGGCGCAATGCTACCATATCGAACGATGAAGTAAATCCGCTTCTCGCGCCGGGAATGACTTTGTGGCGGGCGCATTGGGGTCATCTCTCCAGAGCAACTTTCAATTCCTCAACCTTGCGGATACCGGGAATCTGTTCATCACGAAACGTCTGATGGAGCTCGCGGAGGTGTTCCTTCAGGTCATCAAGATCATCGCCTTGCGTCTAATGATCCGGGTAGTGGCTCAGGTAACCCAGGAAGCGTCCGTCGGCTTCCTTCCAGTATGTGAACCGCGCTTTTATGGGCGCAAGTGTCTCATATCGGGGCGGTGCTTTCCAGTCCGTTCTGATGCGAATTGGGCGCAGGCCAGGGGGGATTCATGGGCACACGTGGGTCATCGGAGATGGCGGCGCTTACGGGTTTGCGTGGGAAGTCCTAGTTGATCCGACTCGCACATCCCGTCGGGAGCGGCGGCCTGAAGGCTCGCCTCGACTTCCGCCCGAGTGCGGTACTCCGTCCCGAATTGCGGCTCGTCCGTCCGCAACCCTTCCAGAACTCGGAGAGAGGGCGCAGTCTGTTCGGCACCAGCTCGATTTTCAATCTATGCTCTACGAAATCGCCGAACTTCCGCGCATGCTCGAAGCAGGTCAGAGTCCCGGCTTCAGCCGGAAGTGTGCGCCCCACATTACGGACGTCTTAATATGGCTTTAATCAGAACCAAGCGCCCACCCCCGTCGAGAGGGCGAAAAGGGGGAACTTTCCCAAAGGTTCTCTGGTTCTACTCATATCGCGGAATGCAACTGGGATGCAAAGTCGCTGAAAGAAGGGCCGCCGGAGTGGTCCCCAGCGTGGCGCCCTAAAAAAGCACAGAGATTCGAAAACTTTTCTGCCGGCTTCTGTATAATGTGAATACACTCCAGCATAGTGCCGGAGTGAACATGGAGACAACTTGTGCATAATAGAACATATACAGTAGACGAAGCAGCCGAGACAATGAACCGAACCCGTAGAGAGATCCTTACGGGGATCGAACAATTGGAGATCGATTTTGCTAAACGAGACCCCCACCATCTTGATCAGGATGAGGTAGATCAGATTCGGCAGCACTTGGCCGAGAATGACGATCCAAACGAGCATTAGGAGGGCTTCCGGACGCGAATTGGCACGGACGCACATTGGGGTCACGTCTCCAGATGCGATCCCGCTGAAGAACCAGGGCGTACAGAAAGGGGGTGATGGCCGTGCGCTCCCTTGTTTTGCCAAAGCGCACAACTGTGCTGGCTTTGTCACGCCTGACACATTGGCATGAGGGCTGCAAGTTCTGGCAGCCCTACAGGCTGCAGGCGCTTTTTCTTTCGGTCCGTTTCCCGGCGCTTCGCACCGGGCTCAATTCTGCCAGCCTTGCAGGCTGCCGACCCGAACGTAACGTCTCTTCATCACCCGACCCCAACGGGGTCACAGAACATAGCCCGGTGCGAAGCGCCGGGGTAGGTGAATTTCCTCAACCCTTTTCGACCCTGAAGGGGTCGCAGAACTACACTTGCTCATTCATCAATGAGGGTTCCCCACCCGTCATAGGTGCATTCGTATTCGGTGGCCAATTGCGCCATACGAATGGTCTGCTGGTCCAGTTCATCCGAGTCCGGACAGGCCTTTGTTGTGATGACCAGGGATAACGGTGTTTCATGATCGCCCTCCTGCTCATGGATCTCGCCCACCTGATATCCGAGTGCCTGCGCCGCTTGCGCAAGTGCTTCTGCGCGGCGCCGATCGCTCATGAGAAAGAAGTGTTCAATCTCGTGCATCTTCGCCAAGTCAGCCCCCCACTCGAACATGACGCGACGCACCTGGCGGTTTCTCGTCCGCAGTAAATGATCGGCGGGGTCTGTCATGGGGCTCCTATCACCTCAGAAGGCTTGTTCTCGTCGTTCACCAGCATCTGGAGGCTTATGCAGTATCGATGACTTCATGCTCAATCCCCTCCGGGCCGGTCTGGCAGACGGAAAGAATGGTGTCGAATGCATTGTTGGGGCGGAGTAGGTAGGCAATTCGATAATGCCCGTAGAGAAGGACACGAACCTCGCCTTGCGGTTCGAGGCGATACTGGATTTCCGCTATGTCGCAATGCGGTGTCCCATTTCTTCATTCGAGATGGTGCGACCTTGGCGCACGTCTGCCAAGCCGCGTTCGACCATCCGGTCAAAAGCCAGATCGCGCACAATCTCGTCATACGAGGCGTCATCTGGCTGAGCATCGACCCGTTCTTTGACCTTCTCTTTGTCGGTCATTCGTTTGTCTCCTCTCTTGTGGCCGGCATCCTACTACACACATGGTGGATTCGCAACTCCGGTCGCCCGGTTGCCGAGGAGCAAGGGCCAATACCGGAAGGGCTTGATTCTTCTGCCTTGCAGGGGTTCGACCAACGGGTGGATGCCCATCTTTCGCCACTGACGGCGTCGTGTAACTCCGCCCTCCAGTTCAAAGGTTCGGCCCCAAGTGGAGGGGCGAGTTACACGAGCCCGGTGGTTCAAGCGCGAGTTGGAAGCTCTCACTGTAGAGCGACGACCCCAATGTCCAAACTCCGGGGACAGGATCGAAGCCGGGCCTGCTTGCCACATTTTAGCAAATGCGGCTACGACATGGCAGCTCGTCGGAAGCAGGATGAATTCACTCCCCGTCCAAGGTCTCTTTCTGTTGGGCTCTGAGGGACGGGATGCGATCCCGTCCTACTCCTGAGGAATCGCAGCCTTGAATACAACCCTTTGCAACGCCTTGCAGGCCGCCTCGGTATTGGCCTACTGTACATGGCCAGGACGTTATCCATGCCGGGAACCCACACAGAGGCCGCTTTCGAATCTGCGCTGGAGGACCGTCTGCTGAGCACAGGCGGTTATGTGCGGGGGGACCGCGCCGCTTACGACGCGCAACGTGCCCTGTTCCCGGACGATGTGATCGGCTTCATAGAGACCACGCAGCCGGACGAGTGGGTCTACCTCCAAAACCTGCAAGGGGCCGAGGCCCGTAGCGTTCTGCTCGATGACCTTTGCCGGGCCTTGAACTCGGATCACGAAGGTTGCCTGAAAGTGCTGCGCCATGGCTTCAAATGCTTCGGCAAGATCTTCCGCGTCGCACAGTTCGCGCCGGCCAGCGGCCTGAATCCCGAGATCCAGGAGAAATACGAAGCGAACCGACTCACCGTGACCCGCCAGCTCAAATACTCGGCTCGGCACAAGAACACGCTGGATGTCACGCTGAGCCTGAACGGTATTCCGGTCGCGACGCTGGAACTGAAGAATCCGATGACGGGCCAGAACTGGAACCACGCCGTCCACCAGTACCGGACGGATCGCGACCCGACGGACCTGATCTTCCAGTTCAAACGCCGGGCCCTGGTCCACTTTGCGGTCGACCCGGACGAGGTCCATATGGCCACGCGGCTCTCGGGCAACAAGACGCACTTCCTGCCCTTCAACCGGGGTCGCAACGGCGGCGCGGGCAACCCGGACCATCCCGGCGGCCACAAGACAGCCTACCTCTGGGAGGAGGTCCTGCAGCGGGACAGCTTCCTCGATATCCTGGCCCGGTTCATGCACCTGCTGGTGGAGGAGAAGAAGGTCGGGGGCAAAAAGATCCGCAAAGAGACGATGATTTTCCCGCGCTACCACCAGTTGGACGCGGTGCGCCGGTTGGTGGCCGCGAGCCTGCAGGAGGGGCCGGGCCATAACTATCTCATCCAGCATTCGGCGGGCAGCGGAAAAAGCAACTCCATCGCCTGGCTCGCGCATCGGTTGGCCAGCCTCTATGACGAACAGGACGAGAAGGTTTTCGACTCGGTGATCGTCATTACCGACCGGCTGGTGCTCGATCAGCAGCTCCAGAACACGATCTATCAGTTCGACCACAAGCAGGGCGTGGTGCAGAAGATCGACGAGAGTTCGGCGCAACTCGCCACGGCCCTCACGTCGGCCGTGCCGATCGTGGTGACTACCCTGCAGAAGTTTCCGTATGTGACGGAAAAGATGGAGGAGTTGCCGGCCCGGCGCTTCGCGGTGATTGTGGACGAGGCCCACAGCTCGCAGGGCGGCGAGGCGGCGACGGAATTAAAGGGCGTACTAGCGGCCAAACAGATCCGAGAAGCGGCGGCGACCTATGCGGCAGAGCAGGGCCTGCCGGATCATGAGGAAGAGATCCTCAAGGTGATGGCCCAGCGCGGGAGACAGCCGAACCTGAGCTTTTACGCCTTCACGGCGACCCCGAAGTACAAAACGCTCGAAGTCTTCGGGCGCCTCGGCAGCGACGGCAAGCCCCTGCCCTTCCATCTTTACAGCATGCGCCAGGCGATTCAGGAGCACTTCATCAAGGACGTGCTGAAGAACTACACGACCTACAAGACTTACTACCGCCTGCTGAAAGCCGTGGAAGAAGACCCTGAAGTGGACCAGAGGAAGGCCGCCAAGGCGCTGGCCCGCTTCATGAGTCTGCACCCGCACAACATCGCGCAGAAGACAGAGGTGATCGTAGAGCACTTCCGCCAGTTCACCATGCACAAGATCGGCGGGCGGGCCAAAGCCATGGTGGTGACCGCCTCGCGGCTGCACGCGGTGCGGTACAAGCTGGCGGTCGACCGCTATCTGCGGGAGCAGAACTACACGAACATCAAGGCACTCGTCGCTTTCTCCGGGGCGGTCATCGACCCGGAGGACGAGCAGGAGTACACCGAAGTGGGCATGAACGGTGGCATAACGCAGAAGGAACTGCCCGAGAAGTTCGATACGGACCAATATCAGTTGCTCCTGGTTGCGGAGAAATATCAGACCGGCTTCGATCAACCGCTGCTGCACACGATGTATGTGGATAAGCGTCTGGACGGCGTGCAGGCGGTTCAGACCCTCTCCCGGCTGAATCGAACCTGCCCAGGGAAGGACGACACGTTCGTGCTCGATTTCGTGAACGAGAGCCAGACGATCATCGACGCGTTCCAGCCCTACTATGAGCAGACAACGGTGGGCGAGCAGGCCTCGCCGCAGCAGCTTTATGAGCTGCAGGCGAAGCTGGACGAAGCGCAAGTGTATCACCTGCATGAAGTGGAGGCGTTCGCGAAGGTCTTCTTCAAACCAGCGCGGCAGGGTGAGCAGGCCGACCATGGCAGTCTCAATGCGTTCCTCGATCCGGCGGTCGGACGGTTCATGGCGCTGGACAAGGAGGAGCAGGAGGTCTTCCGCAAGACGCTGACGGGGTTCCGCAATCTGTACGGATTCCTCTCGCAGGTGATCCCGTTCACGGACGCGGACCTGGAGAAGCGATACGCCTATATCCGGTTCCTGATCCGGAAACTGCCACCGGACCACGGCCCGGTCTACGATTTCGACGATGAAGTGAGCCTGAAATATTACCGGCTGCAGAAGATTCGGGAAGGCGATCTGGCGCTCGAGTTCAAGGGCACGGGAGAAGTGCCGGGGCCAACGTCGGTCGGAACGGCGAGCGGGCATGAGAAGACCATTGAGCTATCCCAGTTGATCGACATTCTGAACGAGCGGTTCGGCACCGACTTCAAACCGGCGGACCAGCTCTTCTTCGACAGCATCCGGGAAGACGCCGTTGCCGATGCGTCGTTGAAACAGGCGGCGGAGGCGAACACGATGGAGAACTTCGGGTATGTCTTCAAGAAGGCGCTGGAGGGTCTGTTCATCGACCGGATGGAGAACAACGAAGAGCTTGTGGCGAAGTACATGAACGAGCCCGATTTTCAGAGCATGGTGGCCGACCAACTGTTGAAGCAGGTCTACGAGCAGATCAACCGTAAGGCCGGTTGAGGGAGGATGGAGCGGCCACGTCGTAGCCACGTGACTTCGTACGTGGCCTGCGGCCGACGCGGCTACGCGGCGGAGGCGACGGAAAAGGACTTACCGGACGCCACCGAGAACCACGATGCATCCATGACCGGAGCGGCTCGGCTTCTCCGAGCCGGTTAACGCATGGTTCTCCACGTCGTAGCGGACCTACGGGGAAAGAATTCGCCGGACGCGGAAGCGCGTCCGCTCCACCCGGAACCACGATACATCCACACTCGGAGCGGCTCGGCTTATCCGAGCCGGTTAACGCGTAGTTCTCCACGTCGTAGCGGGTGTGTTGATTTATTCGGCGCGCGGGCGGAATGTCCAAGCACCAGCGCGCCTTCGAGAAGGCGCGCAAGAAAGCGGGTTCCAGAACCCGCACTCCAAAATTTTGCGCTTTCTTGAAAGCGCTTTTTTCCGGGGGTTCTTGAACCCCCGGAATCAACACACCCTAGCCGACGCGGCTACACGGCGGACCGGACGGAAGGTGACTGGCCGGAAGCCGAGGCGCGGCCGTTGCGAACCCTCACCGTGGGCTGAGCTTGTACTTTGTTCGCCGTTCGCGGACACCGAAGCCAATCTGTTTGCTGGGCGGGTCGGGTGGATTCATCAACTCGCGCAGCGCATCAAACACTACCCGAAACTGCGAATCATATTTTCTTTCGAGTTCTTCAAGTCTTTGGGCGAGTTCCTTATGAGAGGCCAGAATGTGCCGCAGCCGCGCGAACGTGCGCATGATCGCAATGTTCACCGCGATCGCCCGCTCGCTGTTCAAGACGCTGGACAGCATGGCCACCCCCTGCTCGGTAAAGGCCATCGGGGGATAACGCAAGCCCATCCGCTCGGCATTGGAGGTGCCAAATTGGCGCCTCCAATGCGTAAGTTCCTCGGATGTCAGGACAAACATGAAGTCTTCGGGGAAGCGCTTCTGGTTTCTCCTCACGGCTCGCTTCAGGAATTTCGTTTCGAGCCCATACAGGGCTGCCAGGTCTCGATCCAGCATCACCTTCTGGCCTCGAATCTGCAGGATCATGCCCTCGATTCGCTCCGCCGGGACCAGTTGGCGACTTGGTGTAGTCATTGAGGCTCCTCTCACCGCGCATCCGGTGCATAAGACCGGAAAAAAGCGTTGCGGGTTACAATGCAACAGGCAAATCGAAAAGAGGACCCGCTGCAGACGATTGCCTCCACGTCGTAGCCACGTGACTTCGTACGTGGCCTGCGGCCGACGCGGCTACGCGGCGGACGCGACGGAAAAGGACTCGCCGGACGCCACCGAGAACCACGATGCATCCATGACCGGAGCGGCTCGGCTTCACCGAGCCGGTTAACGCATGGTTCTCCACGTCGTAGCGGACCTACGGGGAAGGAATTCGCCGGACGCGGAAGCGCGTCCGCTCCACCCGGAACCACGATGCATTTACACTCGGAGCGGCTCGGCTTATCCGAGCCGGTTAATGCATGGTTCCACCCATCCGCACCCTTCGTCGATGAGAACGGAATTTGGGGAGCAGAG
>SLOV01000360.1 GCA_007132345.1 Kiritimatiellia bacterium | reverse complement strand
CGGCCTCTTCGTGCACGGCGTGCAGCATCTCGGCGCGAACAACGCCATTGATCCCAACCTGGTGATCGGACAAGGCAACTTCGCGGCAGGCGTTAACACCGAGGCGAATCACAGCGGCGGGCTGGAACTGCCCTCCCTGCTCGGCGCCCCCCTCTTCGCTTACTTCGGCACCGTCGTCCGTAACAGCGAACGACAAGTCTTCCAATTCGATGGAGAACGCGTCTCCAGCGCCTCCGTAGATTTTTTCTTCTCGGCCGATGATCCGGTCATCCCGACCTTTCCTCACCGCTTTTCCATTGAACCGGGCCCAGCCTCTCCGCTCACCGTGGGTTTCTTCCCTGATATTCTCGGCGGTATCGACGGCGGCTTCAACACACCGCTCACCCCGTCGAGCATCGGCAGCGGCCTCACCGGCTCGCTCTTCTTCCTCCCCACGCCGGTTGCCTTCTCCGCCGGAGGCGCAAATGCGACCGCCCGCATGATGTTCGACACCGCGGCGCAGGGCACAATCCTTAGCGAACTCGTCGCCGGCGAGCAGCTTGGCCTCGACCTCGATAACCCGGATTTTGAGGTGGAAATCAGCGGCGTGGGGGGGCTCAGCACCGCGCCAGGCTTCTTCCTTGATGAACTGGTCATCTCGGCGATAGGCGGTTCTCTGAGCTGGAGCAACGTCCCCGTCGTCGTGCGCAATCTGACGAGCCCCGAACAGGGCATCCTTCAGGGCATCATCGGCATGAACCTCTTCGGCAACCGCGATTTCGTCGTCAATGCCCTTGCCGAATTCCCCTACATCGGAGTCTCCGCGCCGATTGTGGAACCGGAAATCGAAGTCACCGGCATGCGCCAGCTTTCCGGAGAGGAATGGGAAATTGATTGGCGCAGCGAGCCCGCCGCTCCCCGCATGCGGTTGCAGACCACGGACGGGCCGGGCCTGCTGGCCGACGACTGGGCCAACGTGGCCACCAGCCGCTTCGGCTCAATCGAAGGTACCCTTTCGGTTTCGAATGCATCGCCGGTCCAACTCTTCAGATTCGAGGGCGACTAAGAAAATGAAGCCTCCCGTGCTGGAGGGGCGCGTCACACGAGCCCTGACCACATGAAGCCTTCCGACATGGAGGGGCGAGTACCACGAGCCCGAATGCGCAAACAGCGATACGCTGCCTCTTGTGCTGCCTTCTTGCTTTGCGTCGTTGCCTGCGGTACCACGCCCCTTATGGCCCAGCGCTACACGGAATTTGCTCCGCTCCCCGACGTCGCCCCTATCGGCGCCGCCTGGCCGACGCCGAACCAGAACCTCTTCGATGCGCCCGACCGCTTCTTTGCCCACACACGCGTCAATCCCGATTACGGGCGCCCCGGCTGGACACGGAACTGCGGCGCCCGCTTTCACCGCGGCTGTGACATCGCGCCGGTCCAGCCCATCCCAACCGGCCAGACCGCTGTCGTCGAATTCACCAACTGCGAAACGGGCGAGGAGTATCCCAGCGAAGAGCCGGTCTTTCTCGGCAACGATCCCATCTTCAACGTCTACGCGGGCGTTGTGGAAGAGGCCATCGCCAATCCCAGAATCTCCGATCTCGGCTCACATGTCGTGATGCGACACCGCTGGCCGGACGGAACCACCTTCTATACGCTCTATGCACATCTCTCCGAAATCGCCGTATCGAAAGGTCAGCGCCTGGCCGCCGGCGAGCGCATCGGCACCATGGGCGACACCAGCCGCAGCGAGGGCGCGCGTATCTGGCTGAGCATCGCGCCGCATCTCCACTTCGAGGTCTGGAATCACGAAGGCCAGCCACTCGACCCGGTGGCATTTCTTGAAACCCACCTGGCCCGCTGACCGCAGGCGCATGTGTATGGATGCGCAGTTGCAGCAACAAATCGATGCGCTGCCGCCGGCCGCACGGCGCGCGCTCTACGAAGCACTCTCGGAACGATTGACGGCACATCGGCGCGCCGTGATGGAAGAGGTGCTGAGCCGTCGGACCCGACATCTCTGTGTGGTGCTCGAAGATATCTACCAACCGCACAACACCAGCGCCGTCCTGCGCTCCTGCGACGGCTTTGGCATTCAGGATGTGCACATCCTGGAACGTCGCTACCGGTTCCAGCTCAAGAAGACGATCAGCCTGGGCGCCTCCAAATGGTTGACGCTCCACCGCCGCCGCCTCGGTGAAACGGAATCCTCCGCACCGTACCTCTCGGAATTGAAAGCGAACGGCTACCGAATTGTGGCCACCACCCTGCGCCCCGGTAGTATCCCCCTCGAAGAGGTCGAGGTCGATCACCCCCTGGCGCTCTGTTTTGGGACAGAAGAGGAAGGGCTCAGCGACGGCGCGCACGAGATCGCCGACGTTTGGGCGCATCTCCCCATGTACGGCTTCACGCAGAGCTTCAACATTTCGGTGACGGTGGCCCTTTGCCTTCAGATCGTACGCATGCGCATGAGAGAGGCAGGCATCGAGGCCGGGCTGACCGAAGCCGAGAAAGAGGCCCTGCGCCTGCGCTGGGTGCTGGCCTCTTTGCCCCATGCCGATGTGCAGGTGGCCGAGTTCCTTGGGCGGTAGGTCCTTTCAGAAACAGCGGTGAATTCTTGGTGGGCATTTGGGTTTGTCCTTAGATGGGTTCGAAGAGATTCGAGTGTGGGAGTACGACCTTTGGCACCGAATGCTTCTGGGCATGGAGGGGCGAGTTATACGAGCCCGTCAGCGCTTGATCAGAGTCATGCGGTTTGCCTCCAGCGCTGACGGCGTCCCCCGTGAGGAGGGACGTTGTCCCCCCAACGGGGGGACTCACGTCCGTGTAACTCCGCCCTCCATCATAAGGACCTGACCCCAACTGGAGGGGCGAGTTACACGAGCCCGTCACGATTGCGAGGTCCCGTCCCACATCCTGCCGCACCGTCGCCACGCGACGTTGGGTGTGTTGATTGATTCAAGCCGTGCCGTGGCCTGCTGCGATCCAGCGCTGTGCACAATTGCATGGTGAAGGACGGGGCTGTCATCCGTTGAGGTCCCGGGGGTTCAAGAACCCCCGGAAAAAAGCGCTTTCAAGAAAGCGCACTCCACATTTTGGAGCGCGGGTTCTCGCCTGCCCGCCGTAGCGAGCGAAGGTGGGAACCCGCTTTCTTGCGCGCCTTCTCGAAGGCGCGCTCGAATCAATCAACACGCGACTTTTTACGCGGCCTGCGGCCGGTGCAGCTACAGCCCCTGCACATCCTCAACATAAGCACGCAACCACTCGGCAATGCCCCATGCCTGTGCGATACAGCCGCGTGGCGCATGCGGGGGATCGGCGTCAAAAATCTCCGCGACCGTTCCAATCCCCCCTTCGGCGAGATGTCGCATCGCTTCCTGCAACAGCTTCTCCCCTTGCACCCGGCCCGCTTCGCCGCGCACACGAACCAGCGCAGTCAGGTAATGGCCCAACAACCAGCTCCATACCGTGCCCTGATGATAGGCCCGGTCGCGCTCCTGCACCGGCCCGCCATACGTCCCCTTGTAGTCCCGATGGCCCGGGGCAAGGCTGCGAAGGCCCTTCGAGGTGAGCAACTCGCGCTCTACGGCGGAAACAACAGCCGCAGCCCGTTCGCCATCCAGGAGCGGGAATGGAAGGCTCACGGCAAAAATCTGGTTGGGCCGAATGGCTGGATCTTTACCGGACTCGTTCGCCGTATCGAACAGGCAAGCAGCCGACTCGTTCCAGAAGGTCGGCTCGAAAGAGGCGCGCGCCCGGTCCGCAAGCCGCTGGAAGTGCGTGGCATTCGAGTCGTCACCGGCAGACCGGGACAACGCCACCATCACGCACAGCGCATTATACCAGAGGGCATTGATCTCGACGGCCTTCCCATGCCGCGACGTAATCACCCATCCATCCACCTTCACATCCATCCAGGTCAACTGCGTGTCCGGTCCACCCCCCGCCAGCAACCCATCTTCCTGCATACGAATGCCATAACGAGTACCACGAAGATGCCAGTTGATAATATCGAGAAGGATGGGGCGCAACTCGCCGAGCACAAAGGCATCGTCGCCCGTTTTCTGCCAGTACTTGTAGATGGCCACGAAGAACCAGAGCGTGCCATCGATCGTGTTGTAATGCGGATCGGCGTCGGCATCCGGGAAGCAGTTCGGCAGCATGCCCTGGTCCACATAGCCGGCGAACGCTTTCAGGATACGGCGTGCATCGTCCGTCCGTCCGGTGGTCAGACAGAGCCCCGGCAGGGCGATCATGGTGTCACGCCCCCAATCCGTGAACCAATGGAAGCCGGCGAGGATCGTGCAGAGGTCCTTGCCGCGGCGCACGATCAGTTGATCGGCGGCAAGCGCCAGCGGCTCGGTAACCGCATCGCGGATCGGAAGCCTCTCGAAGAGCGCTTCGCGCCGCGCACGCTCCCGCGCGAGCAGTTCGGCGGCGTCCCGCTGCTCTTCCGGATTCAGCGAGATCACAATGCCCCACGCATCTCCCGGACGGAGCGATTTGCGCAAGACACCGTGCGAATAAAGATCCTCGATGTGATCGGACCCGCGATAGGCCTCGACGGAGAAGTAGACCTCTTCGCTCCAAAGCGGATCGGGGATGAATTCCGCGCCGGGCGCATACAGACAGCACGCTGGCAGTTCATCTCCGTACGGCAGCACCAGCACGTCCTTGTCGAAACGCGCAGGCGGTTTTTCTGCATTCCCACGCCGCACCAGCCAGTGGCAGTCACGCCCCACCCCCATCGGGCGCAGATCCATCTGCAAGGCCTCGTCTGCCTCCAGGACTTCATAGAAGACGACCGTGGTGTTTTCATCGTGCAGCGCGGCGATGGTCTTGCGCAGATGCAGGCCGCTCAGTTTGTAGTCGAAGACCGGAAAGAGCCCGCGCTCGAAATGGGTCGGCAATCGCCACGTCGCAGGTTCAAAACCCGCCTTCCGGGCCACGGCGCCAAGCGGAATATGCGCGCCGTTCACGGTCAGCGTTTCGTCCAGGCGCGACAAGAGCATCACGCGGTGAACCGGCGGATGCAGGGCCGCGATCAGCAGGCCGTGGTAACGTCGCGTGGCCGGCCCAGCCACCGTACCGGACGCCCAGCCGCCTAACCCGTTCGATTCGATCCATTCCTGGCGCATCGCCGCGTTTACGCCGGCGCCCTCTTCGACCCTGATCTCGATTGCACCCTTCACTCGATTCCCTCCGATTCGTTACAGTGGGGGCACGGTACGGAATGAGCACGATCAAGGCAAATTCGAAGAGCAGCGCCAGAACGGTGCTTTTCGCCTACGGCACCCTCGTGGAGCCTGAGGTGATGCAGGCGCTGCTCGGACGTGTTCCCCCATCGTTGCCAGCGCGCATTAGAGACCACGCGGCCTACCGCATGCGGGACGGTGTTTATCCCGGCCTCGTTCGAGAGCCAGGCCAGGATACGGATGGACTTCTTTATGTATCCATCAAGGCTGGGGAAATGCAACTCATCGAAAGGTTCGAAGACGAGGATTACGAGAGGGCGCGCGAGCCGGTCATCGACGTGCGGGGATGCTCCCGCCCCGCCCTCTTTTATCGCATCCCCGAGCTTCGTCGTCATCTACTCTCGGAGCAGCGCTGGGACCCCGCGGCTTTCAGGCGGGAGCACCTTTCTGCGTATGTGGAAATGTGCTTGTCGTTCCGTACCCGGCACCATGCGTAAGCCAAAACGAAAAAGGCCGCGACCCTTTCGGATCGCGACCTTTTCGGTCATCTCAATTTGGATGAGAACGATTAGCCGCCAAGGACGGCGTCCTTGGCCGCTTTGGCAATGCGGAACTTCAAGGTTGTCTTCGCGGGAATCTTGATCGATTCGCCGGTCGCCGGGTTGCGGCCCATGCGCGCCTTGCGGCGAACCTTCAACAGCTTGCCAAGGCCAGGAATGGTGAATCCATCCTTGGCGTGCTTGTATGCCATGTTCACGAGGCTGTCCAGGAAGTCACGAACCTGAACTTTGGTCATCCCATTCTCTTCTGCCAGCTTCGTAATGATCTGGCTCTTTGTCAGCGGCTTTGCCATCTACGATCCTCCTTGTACGTCTTCTCTGATCATGCCCTTCCGCACCGGCGGTTCAGGCGTTCATTTCGGGCTGGAGAATATCGCGAATTCGACGAAACGCAACGCCTTTTCGACGAAAAATGTGTTTTTTTCATAGGCCCGGGTAAGCGGGTGAAACGGCTTCGGTTGACGTTTATGGGGCGATGGTCGTAAAATGACTTCTCGTGCTGGAAGACACAATGCCTACGTTCTGCTGGGAGAACCCTCATGAAAAAGTTTTCGTTTTCGATGCTCTTTGTTGTTCTGCTGCCGCTCTATGGCTGTTCGCCCGCCACGCAGCGTGAAGCTGAAAAGGCCGTACAGGAGTTACGGGACACGGGAGAGTCGTTGCGACAAATGGGCGAAGAGTGGGCCGAAACACTCGCGTCGCAGACGGGCGAATGGAGCCAGGTCTGGCAGCAGTTTCAAACTTCGTTCGGCGGCGTGACCAACGCGGCCCCGATTCCCTACCGCGAGCTCAGGACTGTGCTTCCGGAATCGTACGGGGACTGGGAGGTCGGCACGCCGATCGGCGGCCATGAAAAGGCGTTCGGTGTCGGCGTCTCCCGCGCGGAAGTGACGCTGACGCACCCGGACGGAGCACGCGCCACCCTCCGCATTCAAGACTCGGGCGCCATGCGGCCGCTCACCGCGTTGACAGAACGTGCCGCCGGACTGGTCCAGTTTGAGCGGGAATCGGATGTGTCCTACGAACGCGGTTTCACATGGAATGGGCATCGCGGGGTCGAACGCTATCATCACGAAAAGCGGGAAGGCAGCAAACGCGTCTGGATCGAGGGTGTCTTCGAATTGTATGTCGAAGGCAGCGGCATCGACGAGGCGGACTTGGATGGGCTGCTGGAGACGATTGATCTTGCACAATTGCTTACTCTGAAGGCGAAGGCGAACACTGCGCCGCCCGCTTCCTGATTTCGGTCGAGCTGAGGTCAGCCCGGAACTCGTTCTCGGGCACGGCCTGGAACAGGTCGCGCGCTTTCGCCGGCAAGGCGACATCGTCGAGGGTACGAAAGAGCCCCGCTTCGGATCGCCCCATTACAAGAAACGTAGAACGCAGCGCGCCGAACTCCTCAAAGACGCGGTCCCGGCTTTCCTCCCCGCCATAATATTTCGGATCGAGGATGCGCCGGGCCGTATCGACACCGAGTACCCAGGTCATTCCGGGAAAGAACCGCGCCTTTTCGATGAAGGTTGCGGCCCGCGTAACGACGGCATCGCACCGCCCGTGAAAAGCCCGCAAGCGCTGGCGCAACTCGGGAAGTGAAACAGCACTCTTGTCGGCGTTCAGCGCCGACAATTCGAGCGCCACCGTACCGCGTAATCGCCGTGCCGCCGTTTCTGCCATGCCAAGGTGGCCGCGATGCAGGGGATTGAAAGAGCCGGGAAGCAATGCGGACGCTTCCACTTGCCCCTCGATCGCCTGGCGGCCATCCGCGGCCACCGTCATCCAGCGCCCGGTGTTGCTAAAGAAATGTTGGATCGGCTCTGCCACATAGTCGCGTTGCAGTGCGATGCTTGTTCCGCTCCCGATATCGGGATCGCCGATTGGCTGGGACGCGCAGGCGGATGCCAGCAGCAACAGGCTGATGCGCACCAGGATCTGCTCCTGCTCTTCGCGTGTCGCTTGGCCCTTCTTAAAAGAAAGGTGCGCCCGAAGTCTTTCCGTCTCGGAGGCGACACAAAGAAAGGCCTGCTCGTCTCCCCGTCGCACGCGGGTGGTCGCGAGGGCAGACGTGCAGCCGAACCCGAACGCAGGCCCGTCCGTTTCAGCCTGGCGCGCCTGTTCGCGGGCGCGCAGGGCCAGGGCTTCCGCCGTTTTGGCGCACACCGCCGAAGCCGCGGTTCGACAGAGATACCGGTCCAGTTGCTGCATCCCATAAGGAATGGTCGCGCCCACCAGGATCCGCGAGGCGCCTGACCGCGCAAACAACAAAGGCAAGCAGCCTGTCCCCCCACCCGCAATCGCAAGAACGAGACGACAGGATGCGCCGTAGACACATTCTACAAGCCTCTCATTCGACAGTGGTTCCGATTTCATGACGGCCTCCGGCAAACCCTGCGCACGGCCTTGACGCCGCGGGCCAGGTTTGTTTCTCTCCATATCTTCTGTGTGGGGT
>SLOV01000003.1 GCA_007132345.1 Kiritimatiellia bacterium | reverse complement strand
GCCGGGGGTGCTGCGGTCGAGGTACCAGGTGATTTCTTCGGGCAGGTTGCCGGACCAGATGATGAGGAACTGGGCGAAGGTCATGTAGGTCCAGAGAATAACAAAGGCAAAGGTGAGATTGCCGAGGTCGTGGAAATGGCGCGGGGTAATGATATCGGCCATGGGCTTTCGTTTGGCGAGCCAGCCGAGCAGAAAGATGGTGAAGCAGAGCGTGGAGAGGCCCTGCCCCACAAAGAAGAGCGGCCCCCACATGGAGGAGAACCATTCGGGGGAGAGGGACATGGTCCAGTCCCACGAGGCCAGGGTGACAGTGAGGGCATAGAGCACGAGCCCGGCGCCGCTGAGGACGCGCAGCTTCTTGTTGATCATGGGATCGCCGGTTTCGTCCTGCTGCTGCGACCATTTGCAGAGCAGGGTCGAGAGGGTGATCCAGACGGCGAAGTAGATGAGCAGGCGGGTATCGAAGGCGCGTCCGCTGAGGTAGATGCTTTTGTGCTGGAGCAGGGGGCTGGCGGCGACGGCTTCCGGCCGGCTCCATTCGTAGAGGGTCGGCAGGAAGAGCACGATGGGCAAAATGAGCAGTGCCATGAGCGGGAAGGTCTTGGCGGCCGCTTCGAAGATGCGCCGCGAGACAAAGCCCCAGCCGCCCCCCGCCAGATGGTGGATCATGAGGAAGGCAAGGCTGCCGCCGGAGAGGCCGATCCAGATGATATAGGACTGGAGATAGGCCTGCATGAATGCCTGATGAAACCAGAAGCCGAAGAAGACGCAGAGGCCGAGCACCAGGAGGCCGATCTGGAGGGCCTTGTCGCCAGCCGTTTCGAGTTGGGTGCGAAGTCCTGTCGAAAGCGTCATTGTAGCAGCGCCTCCAATTGCGCGCGTTCCTGGGCGGGCACGTCGTCGAGCGTGGCCCGCTGGCTGAGTTGCAGGACGCGAATGTAGGCGGCAATGGCCCAGCGGTCCTCGGGTTTAATCTGGTAGGCGTAGCTGGGCATGACGCCGTAGCCCTGACTGATGACCTGGTAGAAGTAGCCGGGCGCACTCTCGCGCAAGCGGTCAATATGGAGGGAGGGCGGCTGCTTGTATCCGCGCAGGACGATGTAGCCGTTGCCGGTGCCCGCGCGGTCGTGGCAGGTGGAGCAATAGATATTGTAGCGCTCCTGGCCGCGCTGGAGAATGTCCATGCTGACCTCGAAGGGGAAGCCATCCACGAAGCTGCCGTCCGGGAGGCGGCCGGTGTAGAAGACGTCGTCCTCCTTCATAAACCCGCGCGCCACGGTGCCTTCCACGAGCGGGCGCGAGGCAGCGCCATCGGCGTAGAATTCGCTGAGCGAGAGCGGTTTGTGGCGCGGCTGGTTATACATGCGCTGGCGGATCTCGCAGCCGGAGGTGAGCGCCAGCAGCGGCAGCATCAGCAACAAACTGCACGCGCGGCGCGTTTGCTTTCGGGAGTTGGTTTTGCGGACACGGGTCATGGCATCGGTTTCCGGGCGGCACGCGCGCTCAGTCGTCGTACACCTCCGAGACGGCTGCGCCGCCGAGGTCGTCGAGCAGGGCGCGGGTGGACTGCAGATCGAATTGGGGGTCATCGGCCTCGACGACAAGGAAGAAGCCATTGCCGGAGGCGCGCTCGAAGTTGGGGGCGTTAAAGACGGGGTGATGCGGTCGCGGCAGGCCATTGAGGGCGATCATGCCGATCATGGCCGAGAGGCCGGCGAGCAGGATGGTGCACTCGAACGCGACGGGGATGAAGGAGGGCCAACTGTTCAGCGGGCGTCCGCCCACGTTGAGGGGATAGGCGCTGACCGAGACCCAGTACTGGAGCATAAAACCGCCAATGCAGCCGGTGAGGCCGCCCCCCAGGACGATCCAGGGCAGAATGGTGCGGCGAATGCCGAGCGCCTCGGTGAGGCCATGCACGGGAAACGGCGCGTGGGCATCGGTATGCGTGTAGCCCGAATCCCGCACGCGCTCCGCGGCCTTGACGAGCGCGTTCGAGTCGCCGAATTCGACGACCAGTCCATATAGCTTGTTTTCGTTCGTGTCGCTCATGATTCGTGCATCCGAACGTTAATCTTCGTGCTCCTCATGGCCAGCGTGCACAATCTCGCGCACTTCGAAGATCGGCAGCATGGGCACCCAGCGGATGAAGAGCATCAGGGCGAAGAAGAAGAAACCGAACGTGCCGAGATAGAGCATCCAGTCCCAGCGCGTGCCTGCATACATATCCCACGAAGAGGGCAGGAAGTCGCGGTGCAGGCTGGTGACGACAATGATGTAGCGCTCGAGCCACATCCCGATGTTCACCACGATGCAGATGCAGAAGAGCACGATGACATGCCGCCGCACGCGCTTGAACCAGAGCAACTGCGGCACGAGGCCGTTGCAGAGAATCAGCATCCAGTACTGGAAGGCGTATGGCCCGCCCATGCGATTCTGCATCATGAACATTTCGTAGGGGTTCCCGCTATACCAGGCGAAGAAGGCTTCGGTGAGATAGCCATAGAAGACCATGAGGCCGGTGGCCAACATGATCTTGGCCATGTTGTCGAGGTGCCGCGGGGTGATCAGGCCCTTGAGCCCGAAGATGTGGCGCACGGGAATGACCAGCGTGATGACCATGGCGAAGCCGGAATAGATGGCGCCGGCCACAAAGTAGGGGGGGAAGATGGTGGTGTGCCAGCCGGGCAGGACCGAGACGGCGAAGTCGAGCGACACCACGCTATGCACCGAGACGACCAGGGGCGTGGAGAGACCCGCGAGCAGGAGATAGGCGACCTCGTAACGGTGCCAGTGCCGGGCGGACCCGCGCCAGCCGAGGGCGAAAATGCCGTAGAGCACTTTGCCAATGCGACTCTTCGATCGGTCGCGCATGGTCGCGAGGTCGGGGATCAGGCCGGTGAACCAGAACAGGAGCGAGATGGTGAGGTAAGTGGAAACCGCAAAGACGTCCCAGACCAGCGGGGAGCGGAACTGCGGCCAGACAGCCATGGTGTTGGGATATGGGAAGAGCCAGTAGAAGACCCAGGGGCGGCCCAGGTGCAGCAGCGGGAACATGCCCGCGCAGGCCACGGCAAAAAGGGTCATGGCCTCGGCGAACCGGTTGATGGAGGTGCGCCAGTCCTGCTTGAAGAGAAAGAGAATGGCGGAGATCAGCGTGCCCGCGTGCCCGATGCCGATCCACCAGACGAAGTTGACGATCGCGAAGCCCCAGGCGACAGGAATCTTGAGGCCCCATAGCCCGGTACCCTTGATGAGCAGGGCGGTGATCGAGAGGCCGAGAAAGCCGAGCAGCATCGTCGCCACGCCCAACACCAGAAACCACTGGTAGGGCATGGTCTTCCGCTCCGGTACGCCGGCCACGGCATCGCCCACGCCCTCAATGGTGAGGCTGGGGTCGATCATCGGCCCCATCTGGCCGAAAATCTCTTCGTGCTCTGCTGCTGTAAACTCTTTCTTCATGATGCAACGCCATTACCGAGGTCGGGATCAGCCATGCCCTCCGTGTCCATGCCCCTCTTCGTGGCCGTGTCCGCCTGCAAGCGCCGGGTTCGGATTGGTGACCTTGGCGAGATAGGTGGTGCGCGGCCGGGTGTTCAGATCGGCGAGTAAGCCGTAATTCAAGGGGCTGTTGCGCAGGCGCGCGACCTCGCTGTCGGGATCGTTGATGTCGCCAAACGAGATGGCGCGCGTCGGGCAGGCCTGCTGACAGGCGGTGACCACTTCGCCTTCCTCGACCAGGCGGCCTTTGAGCTTCGCCTCGATGCGGGCCACGCTGATGCGCTGAATGCAGTAGGTGCACTTCTCCATAACGCCGCGCGGCCGCACCGTGACGTGCGGGTTGCGCTGCATCTTGAGCGTCAGCGTCTCGCGATCGTGGTACTGGAAGAAGTTGAAGCGGCGAACCTTGTAGGGGCAGTTGTTCGAGCAGTAGCGGGTGCCGACGCAGCGGTTGTAGACCATCTGATTGAGGCCGTCATGGCTATGCACGGTCGCGCCGACAGGGCAGACGGTTTCGCAGGGAGCATTTTCGCAGTGCATGCAGGGCACGGGCTGATGCACTGCCGTCGGCGTGTCGGGGTTGCCCTCGTAGTAACGGTCGACGCGGATCCAGTGCATCTCGCGGCCGTTCATGACTTCCTTCTTGCCGACCACCGGAATCGTGTTCTCGGCCTGACAGGCCACCATGCAGGCGTTGCAACCGATGCAGGCATTCAGGTTGATCACCATGCCCCACTGGTTGCCGACGCTGTAATCGAACGGCGGCTTATACATGGTGAGCGACTCGGGCGGCTCGTGCTCCATGTGCTGCGCAAAATCGGGGTGGTGCCGGAACGTATCGAGCGTGGCCGCGCGGATCAGGGCGCGGTTCTCCATGCTCTGGTGCTTCTGCACATTCGCGATGTCCTCTTTGCGGCCCGTCTTGATGAGGCGGCCCGCGGAGAGAATGGCCGGCTCCTGCGTGGAGAGCAGGCGATAGGCATCGAACCCGACGCCGTCGCCCACTTTGCCTGCGCGCTGGCGGCCATAGCCGAGGGTGACGGTGATAGACCCGCGCGCCTGGCCGGGGGAGACCCAGACTGGCCCCGCGACAAAGAAGTCGCCGGAACTGATTTCGACCACGTCCTCATTATCCAGCGACATGCGCTCGGCGTCCGACGGGCTGACTTCAATGACATTGCCCCAGCAAACGCGGGTGACCGGACGCGGCGTCTCCTGGAGCCAGCCGTTATTCGCAAAGCGCCCGTCCCACATCGACGCATCGGGGCGCAGCACAATTTCGAGATCGTCCCATGTCGAGGTCGCGGATGCCCAGCGCGGGCCGACGGCCTCGCCCACCGGGACCGCGTCCCTGGGCAGGAGCCGGAAGGAAATCGGCAGGCGGCCAAGGGGCGCGAACGCGGTACCTCCAATCACGCCATTATGCAGGGCGCGGCGCCATTCGGTCTCCGGGTTGCCGTCCGGCAAGCGCTCCAGCCAGTAGTCACGCACCAGGTCCAGACCGGACCGGTCGCTACGCCCCAACATGGCGGCCACGACTTCGATCGCCGATTTCGCCTGGTAGAGCGGCTCGATGAGGGGCTGGCAGATGGAAGCGGTTCCGTCAAACGCGCGGCCATCGCCCCACGCCTCGAGCTCGTGGGTCATGGTAATGTGCCAATGGCTCAGAAAAGAGGTCTCGTCGACATGCGTGCCCAGGTGGAGCCGCAGCGGCACCAATTCGAGCTGCTCAGCGAAACGGAGGTCGGCCGGCGCGTTGTAGACGGGGTTTCCGCCGAGCATGAACAGGAACCGAATCTTGCCGGCCTCCATGTCCTCGGTCAGCTCGCGGATCGAATCCATCTGATCGCCGGGACGGGCTGGAACGGGCTCGATGTAGTCGAGGGTCGTCCCAACATTCTGCAAGAGGGCGTTGATGACATGCACCAGCGCGTGCACCTCGGCAGGCTGATGCTCGCCGGCCACCACCAGGCAGCGCCCGCGGTGCGCCTGCAAGTCTTCGACCAGCGCATTAAAGAAGGGGGCCAAGCTGTCCGTTACGCGGCTCGTATCGCTCGCCAGGGTGGCCAGGCCCAGCTCGCGGGCCAGGGCGCGCGTGAAAGATTCGATGTCCTGCGAGCGAACCGGAAGGCGGTGATCGGCATTGGTGCCGGTCAGCGTGAAGCCACTCTCCACGACATAGAGCCGGTTCAGGTCGGCGCCTTCGTCGTCCAGCTTGCGCCGCGAGGCGAAGTCGCGGGCATATCGTACATGGCCCGGCCCGGAGCCGAGGAAGTCGCTATCAAGCGAGAGCACCACATCGGCGCGGTCAAAGCGGTAGACCGTATCCACCTTGCGGTTGAAGGCCAACTGGGCACCCGCATAGACGCCGTCGCGGGAGACGGGATCGTACTGATGCCACTTGGCCTTCGGATAGGTTTCCAGCAGTTCCTCCAGCATCGCGGCCAGCGTGGGGGACGTGACCGTCTCGGTGAGAATGCTGAGGCCCTCGCCTTCCATGAGGCCGACATCGTTCATGGCCCGCGTGATTGCCGTGGTGGCCCGCTCCCAGGTCGAAACGCGCCCGCGATCAATCACCGCCTGCGAGCGGTCGGGGTCATAAAGGTCCAGGATCGAGGCCTGCATCCAGCCGTCCGTGGCGCCAAGGCTGGAGGGATGATCCGGGTTGCCCTCGATTTTTGTGGGCCGCCCCATATGGCTGGTGGCCAGCACGCCCTGCGCGAAGCCCGACAGGCTGGCGATGGTCGCAAACTGCATCGGCTTGCCAGGCACGAGGTCTTCCGGCGGGGTTACATAAGGAACAATGAGCTCTTCGGGTTGCTTCGTGCAGGCCGTGAGCCCCATCATGGCCATCGAGGCGCCCATCAGCTTGAGGAACGAACGCCGATCGAGCGAATCGGTGGAGGCCGCCATTTGCGGAAACTCCGTCTTCACCATCTCGCGGAACGATTCGTCGTCGGCCAGCTCGTCCAGGCTGCGCCAGAAGCGGGGGCCGTGGTCGCGGGCGAGTCGCTCCCGCACGGCGGCGAGATCGGCCGACTGTTTCCGCATTTCAGCAAAGGCCGATTGAACGTCGGGGCTTGCCTCGACGCGCTGTCCGGGCTTTACGGCCTCGATGACGAGCGGACGGTCCACGGCGGGGCGCTTTGCCGGAGAGGCTGGATTTTTCGGTTCGTGCTTCATCGATGACATATCCAGCAGTCGGTCAGGCGGTGGTCGGAGACCGGCACCTGATACTCTTCAACCAGTTGGCGGCCCAGCGTGAGCTGATCTCTGGGGGGCTCGTAGTGCGGATTAAAGACCTCTTCGCGCGGCCGGATGAATCGTTCCGGTTCGCGGTGGCATTCGAGGCACCACTTCATAAAGAGCGGTTCGTGCCGCCACATCAGCGGCATCTCGCCGACCGGCCCGTGGCAGGTGGTGCAGCCGATACCCTTGTTCACGTGAATGGCATGGTTGAACTGAACGTGGTCGGGCAAGTCGTTCACCCGCACCCATTTAATCGGAATACCCGTTTCCCAGCTCTCCCGCACCGGGGCCAGCAGATCGGCCTGCGTGAAGAGTTGGTTGTGGCAGTTCATGCAGACATGCGTGCCGGGCACGTTGGCAAAGTGCGACTCTTCTACCGATGTGTGACAGTAGCGGCAGTCAATGCCCATGTTGGTGTGGTGCTTGTGGCTGAAAGGCACCGGTTGCGAGCGGGGCACCCCCGTGTATCGCACGTAGGGGGACTTGTGGATGAGGTCCAAAGCACAGAGGCCGCCTGCCACAAGAAACACGACAAGCACCAAACTGACTTTAGACAACGTATTCGCTGTCGGCGAAAAGACTTGTGGCATCGGAACCCCGAAACCCCTTCCTAAAGAGCACTATCTGTATCCATCGTTTCCCGCGGGTCCCGGCCCTGTCGACGCAAATCCCGCACGCTATCCTTACAAAGAGAAGCGACAATATAGGAATCCGCATGCCGGGTGACAACCAGCAAATCGCATGAAACGACAGAAAACCTCAAACCTGATTCGGCAGCAAAGCCGCTTCACGTTCGGGCCGCGACCCCGATACTCATTTTCGTCACGCCGGGTGTTGTCGCGATGCCGCAGAATGGCGCCTGCCACGAGCGCAGCCATCCCGAAGAGATCGCGGCGCAATTTCGGAAACATCTTACAGGCAGCGCCAGCAAGGCCTGAATGGCGATCGGGAGAAGCGCAAAGACCATGGCATACCGCAATCACCTGTTCGCGCAGCGACAGGAGGAGGCGGGCCCGGGGCGGCCGGCCTGTTCAAGGGGCCTTCATACGGTATCCGATTCCGCGAACCGTTTCGATATACTTCGCAGAGTCGCCCAGCTTCTTGCGAAGGCCGACCACCTGCACATCCACCGCCCGATCCGTAACGGCATAGTCCTGGCCGCGCACGCCATCCACGATCTGTTGCCGCGTGAAGACCCAGCCCGGCCGACGCGCCAGCAACTGGAGCAGCGCAAACTCCGTGGGCGTCAGCGGCACGGCACTATCGTTGACCGTCACCTCGTGCCGGCGCGGGTCGATCCTGAAGGTATGCACCCGTACCACGGCATCGAGCCCCGGCTCCTCTCTCTGGTTTCGGCGCAGCACCGCCTTGAGGCGGGCCAACAGCACTCGGGGGCTGAACGGTTTGACCAGGTAATCGTCGGCGCCCAGTTCCAGCCCCACAACAACGTCGGTCTCCTCGCCGCGCGCGGAGATCATAATAATGGGGATGTCTTTGGTTTCCGGGTCCTGCTTCAGGCTCCGGCAAATATCCAGGCCGTCGATGGAGGGGAGCATGATGTCCAGCAGAAGGGCGTCCGGATGCTTCTTCCGACATGCGCGCAGCCCCTCCGCGCCGTCGGTGGCGCAAACCACATGGTAACCGGCCTTCGCTAGATTATAACGCACCAACTCCAGAATATCGGCGTCGTCTTCGATGATGAGGATTTCTTCTGCCGGCATAGCGGGGCTCCCTCCGGTCGACCCGCCCTGACTCTATCGCCCCTGTTCCGACTGCAACAATCGGCAAATGGTGAGCTTTTGGTTAGAACTCGAGCCGCGC
This sequence comes from Kiritimatiellia bacterium, assembly GCA_007132345.1. GTDB lineage: Bacteria > Verrucomicrobiota > Kiritimatiellia > SLOV01 > SLOV01 > SLOV01. The sequence continues at coordinate 17,090 of SLOV01000003.1, read as the reverse complement.
CTCCACGAGCCGCCGCCTCAGTTCCTCGATCACCCGGTCCTCTTCCGTCTCGTCCGCCGCTTCGAACGTGGCAGAGAAACGGAGAAACGCCCCGACATCGTCCCACGGCACCGTGGAGATGGAGTGCTCGCGGATCAGGTGCTGCGACGCCGCCTCCGCATCCGGGAGCGCAACACCCGCCGCAGCCTTCGGCGCACCGGTGTAGAGGAAGAAGGTGCCGCCTGGCATGGCGGCATCGAAGCCCACCTCGCTCAGGACCGGCGCCATCTTGGCGAGGCGGCGGCGATAATGCTCGCGGATTGACTCGCTCAGCGCTTTGTCGGCAATCCCGGCGCAGGCCGCCACCTGGATGGCCTTGAACTGGCCCGAGTCGGTATTGTCTTTCACCTCGGCGAAGGCCTGCACGGCACGCGCCGGCCCCGCGACAAAACCGAGGCGCCAGCCGGTCATGTTGTAGCTCTTGCTCATCGAGTGGATTTCGAGGGCCACCTCCTTGCCGCCGGGCCGCGCCAGGATCGAGCGCGCCGCGGGATCGCCCTCATACACGAGCGTGGCATAAGCCGCGTCCTGCACGATCAGGATGTTGTGCCGCTGCGCAAAGGCGATGAGTTCGTCATAGAACGCCGCCGTGGGCGCGGCACCTGTTGGATTATTGGGGTAGTTGATGTAGAAAAGCTTGGCACGGTCCGCGACCGCAGGATCGATGGACGAGAGATCGGGCAGAAAGCCGTTCTCTTTGCGGAGCGGCAGGCGGACGACCTCACCGCCTACGTATTTCGCGTAGGTGCCCATCACCGGGTACCCCGGCACGGTCATGAAGACGACATCGCCGGGATCGATAAAGCAGAGCGGCAGCATGGCGAGTGCCGGCTTGGCGCCGATGCTGTGGTTCACCTCCGTCGCCGGGTCCAGGCCCGTGACGCCGAAGAAAGTCTCCATGTATCGCGCGGCCGCCTCTTTGAACGCGTCGATGCCGTTATCGGCATAGCCGCGGTTCTCCGGATCGTCCACGGCCCTTTTCAGTGCTTCCCGGATGGGGGTTGGCGCCATGCGGTCCGGCTCGCCCACGCCAAAATCGAGCAGCGGCGTATCGGGCCGGGCCTTACGCGCCGCCGCCTTGGCACGTTTAATTTTTTCGAATTTATAGATTTCGTTCGACTCGCCGAAGGCGCTTCCGCCGATTCGTTGCGCGAATAATTGTTGTAGGTCCATGGGGTCGCCTCTCCTGCTGTTTAACGGCCGCGCACCATACCGGCGCCGCCCCGTCACTGACAAGCGCAAGCCCAGCCTTCGTACCCAGGCGTTCAGCGGAAGTCACTCCGAACCTGCATGGATGGGATTGTCTTTGAACCACGGATGAGCACACACGGATAATCGGGGGCATACGATCAAACACGAGAAATAGACGAACAGGTGTAGGAGCCGGCGTCGTATAACTCCGCCCTCCATTCCCAAAGCCTTGAGTGAAAGCCAAAGGCTCCCGAATTAGGGACACACCTTTTATCAGGGTCTGCGCCCGCGGCTTCAGTTTGAGAGCTTGCGAACGGAGGAAAAGCCTCCCTCTCTGCTTGAACAGCTCACCGTACCTTGACAAATCCGCCGCGAATTCACGGACACAAAGTAAAGGCAAAACATTTCAAGTCAAACGCTTTACTGATCTACCGGCGCCGGGTACTCTCTTTCACGGTTTGGGGTACTAACAAGAATCTGCATCGCTTGCCGCACCGGGTGCGGACGGTGGCGCAGGTGATGCGGAAAGGGTTGAATCCATGAGTCCACTAAGCGGCGTTCGCCACCTCCTTCGTAGCGCCATTGTCCTTCTTGTCCTTGTCGTCGCCGTCCAGGCGCAGCCGTTTCTGGCCATGTTCGATGTCGACGCGGAAAACCGGGTCTTCCACTTCTACATCGACGAAGCAGGCGGCGAGACCGACGAGGTAACCTTCTCTTTTTCGCCGAACACCGGCGGTATTACCGAGGCGCAGGTGGTCACGACATTGAACCGGCGCGACCACGCCACGCTCGACACGCCGGACTGGAACGGACCGCTGAACAGCGGCTACTGGGTCGCGCACCCTATGACGGCTTCGGGCAGCGACTTCACCTTGACGCTGCCGGTGACCAAGACCGGCTCCTACGACGTCCGTGTGCGCTATCGCAGCGGCGGTGGCAACTGGCAGTGGTACGGCGGACGCAACCCGGTCGTGAACGTGTCGGACGCAAGCACACGCGACCTCGTCGTCTACGAGCTCCAGGCCAACGTCATTAACGCCACCGGAGACGACCACAACACGCGCAGCACCTTCCGCGACATGTACGAGAACGGCCGCATGGGCATTCAGTACCTCAAGGATCTTGGCGTGAACTGCATCTGGCTCCAGCCCTTCCACCCCATCGGCGCCAAGGACGACTGCAACTACGGCACGCTCGGCAGCCCCTATTCCATTAAGAACCTCTTCCAGGTGGCGCCCCACCTCGGCTCGGAGAACACGCGCGAAAACGCCATGCACGAGTTCACCAACTTCGTGAACGCCGCCGCCGCCGAAGGCATTTCGGTTATCTTCGACGTCATCTTCAATCACGTCGCCACCGACATCGAGATCGAGCGCGACCCCTCGAATCCCTACCAACTTTACTCCGACCCGCAGGCCGAAATGCGGCACGTCCGGCCGCAGTGGTTCTCCCGTTACATCGGCAACCATCCCGCCTGCGAGACCACGAAGCCGGGCTGGGACCACGGCAATTATCTCTGGTGGGAGCCGGCCCAGAACGCGAGCGAGATCGGCCCCGCCCCCGCTGACCGACACGACTTTGTCTGGCCCGATGCCTATGACCTCTTCTGGGGCCTCTACCCGGCGCTCGGCAACATCAACGACACCAGCGATGGCGAGTGGATCGTCTCTAACGATGTCAAAGAAATGGTCGAGTACTATGCCTACTTTATCGAGTACTGGATCGAAATCACCGGCGGCCACACCGGCGGCTTCCGCTGCGACTTCGCGCAGGGCATCCCGCGCAAGGCGTGGCAGTACCTGATCAACCGCGGCAAATCCATCAAGCCCGACCTCTACTTCGTCTCCGAAAGTCTCGACGGCGGCAGCATTGCCTATCGCGCCTGGAAGGGCGGCTTCGACGCCATTAACGAAAACCAGCTCTGGGCCATCGTCGAAAACCAGAACATCCAGACAACCGACCTGCGCGCCGTCATCGACTCGCGCAAGACCCAGTTCGGCCTTGCGCTCATCCTGCGCGGCACCATGAACCACGACCAGGGCCCCTGGTTGGGCCGCAAGTGGGACGCACTCGCCATGCATAGCGTCTTCTCCGCCATTGACGGCACCCCACAGATGTATATGGGCCAGGAACTCGGCTACGACAGTGTCGGCCAATTCAGTAAAGAGCGCGTCGAGTTCGGCCGCACCATCGCGAACATTCGCGAGTACCACAACATCAACAACCTCTGGGACAACCGCAACAACTTCGGCAACGACGCCCTCTGGCACCGCTACAAAGACGCCAACCTCGGCCGCGCCCGCGCGGAAGTCCTACGCACCGCGAACCAGTACTACCTCGACCAGCAGCACGGCGGCCCGCACCAGCAGATCTTCAGCGTACTGAAATACGAAAACTTCGGGTGGGACCCCGCCCACCAACAGGTCGTGCTCGCCTTCGTGAATCTCTCCCCGCAACAGGGGCAGAGCGGCACCTTCAACGTAGACGTTCCGGCCATCTGGCTGGAGCCTTCCCGCGTCTACAACGTGCGCAACCTCGCCTCGACCAACCCGAACCAGAAGCTCTGGGGCACGGGCCGTACCGGGGCAGACATCAAGGCCAATGGCATCTTCGTCGGCTTCTCCGGCAACGTTCATGAAGAAGGCGCCGTCGCACAGTTCCTGATTCTGGAAGAGGAAGGCGATGGCCCACCGCCTGGCCCCGGCGGCAACGCGATCACCTCGCTCGACGGCCCCACGCACTGGCCCGAGAACGGCAATATCGAGCCCGGCCAGGACATCTGGATCAACATCGGCTCTGCTCCCGCGGGCGCGGGCGACTTCGGCGGCATTGTCTACTCCTCCGACGGCGTCAACTGGCAGTCGCACCCGCTCAACTACAACGCCGACTGGTCGGACGAAAACATGGACTGGTGGAACATCAACCTCGGCGGCTTCCCCGGTGGCGCTCAAGTCCGCTACGCCGTTCAGGTCACGGACAAAGACGGCACGGCCCACTGGCTCAACAACAACGGCGACAACTATCTCGCCACCGTCAACGAATCCGGTGGCAGCGGTGGGCTCTGGGTCGGCAACACCGACTCCTGGCCGCGGCAGGGCGAAATCTGGCCGGACGTCGACGTTTGGATCGACACCGAGACCTATCCCATCGGCCCGAACCAGGGCGTGACGCTCGTCCATAGTAACAGTGTTTCCGGCGAGTGGCAGGACGCCCCGATGAGCTGGCACGAAAACGCCGACAACAACTCCCGCTGGCACATCAACCTTGGCAGCTTCCCGGCCGGTACGGTCATCCAGTTCGCCATCAATGCCACCAACGAAACCGAGAGCGTCTGGGACAACAACAACGGCAACGACTACATCCGCACCGTCAATACGCCGTCCGACGGCCTGATCTGGATCGGCAACACGCGCCACTACGGCTTCCAGACCTTCGGCATGGTGGCCGATCTACTTTCCATCACGATGCCCGCAGCCGGCCATACGCAGATCGAATGGCAGGGCGAAGCCACCGGCAGCTATCGCGTTCGCAAATCGACCCACCTCGGCGCGGCGGCGGAAGAGTGGTCACAGCACGGACCCGTCACCGGCACTGAATGGGATGACATGAACGCCACCAATTCGACCGCTTTCTACGCCGTTGAGTCGCTCGATGCCTCCAGCATCACCACGGTCGGCGTCACCTCCGAAACGGACCTCGTCATCGAGATCGAAACCTACCCGATCGGCAAAGCGGTCAGTGCTACGGTGGTCTACTCCACCACCGGCCAGAACTGGCTCACCGCGTCGATGCAACACGTCGGCACCGAAGGCAATAACGACCTCTGGCAGGCGAACCTCGGCACCTTCCCGCACGGCATCAGCGTGCAATACGCCATCGCCGTTGTGGACATCAACGACGACGAGCGCTGGGACAACAACAGCACCGTCAACTACTCCGTCGGCATCCGCGATCCGAACGCGCCCGACGACGTCCCGCCGGTGCTCACCTATGCCCCCGCCATCACCAGCACCACCGAGCCGTCGCTATCCGTCACGCTCACCGCAACCGATGATGAAGCTCCCAACCCGGCGATCTACTTCACGACCGACGGCGGCACGCCCACGACCGGCAGCACGCTTTACACGGAGCCGATCCTCGTCACCGAGAACCTCACCATCCGCGCCATCGCCGTCGATGCCGCCGGCAACTTCTCCGATGTTGTCGTCATCCCGGTCGAGGTCAACGTCGCTGGCCCGACACCCGGCGGCGACCTCCCGTATTCCACCAATCCGACCTTCGGCAAACGCGACACCATGACCATCGACGGCAACCCCGCCGGTTGGACCGACGACCACCTCATCGCCCTCGACATGGCCAACGACGACCCGCGCTCGCTCGGGAGCAACTGGACCATGCACGAGCCGCCGATCGACCTGACCCACCTCTGGGCCGCATGGGACGACGACTACTTCTACCTCGCCTGGCAGTTTGTCGACGTCACCGACGTCATTGACCCCGCCAACGCCGGTTCCACGGTGAACGACAAGATCGCGAACAATGACGGCATCCTGCAGTGGATCGTCATCGACACGATTCCCGGCGAGGGCGCCACGGCCGACATGTGGGAGAAGAAGAACACGTGGGCGGGTCCTAACAAGCCCAACTATCAGATCTACCTCGCCGGCAGCTTGTGGCAGGGCTACATCTCCCGCGCCCAGAACGGCGTCTTCCCGGTCGACGACGGCGGCGTGAACTACAACACCATTGCCGCGGCGGGCATCACCGTCGCCAGAGGTCACACCTTCGGCGGTACGAGCCTCTGGGGCGTCTGGGATGCGGACCACCGGCACGACGGTGACGCACCGACCCACAACTTCCTCAACGAAGGCCACGACACCACGCGCGACAGCTTCTACGAGATGCGGATTCCGTTGAGCTATCTCAACATCACCGCCGCTCAGATCGAATCGACGGGCATCGCCGTCATGGTCGGCGGCGGCGGCGAATCCTCCATGGACTCCATCCCGCACGACGAGACCACGTTGAGCACACCCGGCGTCACGGACTGGAACTCGTCGCTCGAATGGACGGACGACGACGTCTTCACTGTTCCCTTCGCCCGCATTGGCAAGTAGCGAATATTCTTCCACGCGGAGCGCGGAAAAACTCGGCGCGCAGTCCTTGCACCGCAGTACTGTTTCGCATCAGCTCAGCGCGAGAAGAATCTCAGGAACGACCCTGAACGGAATCGGACCCGCAGTCATCTGGTTGACCGCGCCGGTCAGGTACAGGTCCGGTTCGGGCGCGTGAAACAGCCACGTTCCGGTCGACCCAGTATGGCCCACCACTCCCGGCACTGGCCGCAAGGGTGTGAAGATGCGGGGCGGCCGGAAGCGCATGATGCCGAGGCCATACTCGATCGGCCAGCTCGGCTGTCGGAGCGCGGCACGATCAAGTGGCAGCGGAAACCTGCGCCACCGTGCCTGCATGCGTCGCCATGTATCGGCATCCCTGAAGAGACGTCCGCCCACCATGTCCCTGAGGAAGCGGAGCAGATCCTCGCAGGTCGAGTTTAGATCGCCGATCGCGGTCAGGAACTGCGGCAACCGGAAGACCTCCGCTCCGGCGTAGATCGCCGCGACGTCCGCTTCGGGGCCACCCTTGCGAGGGTGGCCAGGGATCCATGTGTTTTCGAGAGCAAGCGGATCCAGAATCAGATCCTCCAGGACCTGAAAGAAGGGCGCATTTCGGCGTGCCTCCATGATGCCGATAAGGAGCTGGTAATTTGTGTCCGAGTAGCGGATTCGGACCCGTTTCGCATCCAGCGGCTGCGGCGCGAAGTGGGGCCTGAGCCTTTCGCGAACCCACTGTGCGGTCTCGCCCAACGACCACGACCTGTCGCCATCCTCCATCAGGATCTCCACGAGGCTGCGTCCGTCGCAGTCCTTGCCCCGCCCTTTGGCAGGATAATCCTCAATATAGTCCGGCAGGCCGGATGCGTGGTTTAAGAGGTGTTCGATGGTGATCTGGTTCGTCCAATCTTCTTCGTCGAGTACATGGAGCCGGTCAGTCAGCGAGGCGGGGAGCCGATCCACCAGTCGGTCCTCCAATGCCAGTTCTCCTTCCTCAACCATCCGCAGCACGGTCGATGCGATGAAAAGCTTGGTAATGCTCGCGATAAACCAGGGCGTGCCCGGCGTTACGGGCGAATCGCCTGGGGAGATCGTTCCCCTGGTACCGGTCCAACGCAACGCCCCATCTCCGGAGGCGACCGAAAGAATCGCGGAGTGGATCTCCTTCCTCTCGATCAATCCATCGAGGATTGCCTCCAAAGTCTTGGCGATCTGTGTCTGCGTCATTTCTTTATTCTGGATTTCTTCGGTTTGGAGGCCGGAACTTCTTGTACCGTAATTCTGATTAACTCGGATATTCATGCTCGATCTTCAAGCAGATCCTCCATTCAAGTTCCATTCGATTTAGATCATTCTTTCAGCAGCCGGTCCAGCATGCCGCCTGGCGTGACGTGGGGCGTGAAGAGCGCATCGGCGTGCTCGATGACAAACCGGTTTCGCGCCTCCGCCGCCGCGAGGTTGCCGGAGACATCGCGCATTTCCAGAATCAGCATCCGGTTCTGTTCGAGCGCGCTTCGCACGCCCGGCGCGAAGGCGGCATTCTCGATCCCCCACGCCGGGCAGGCAATCACTCGCCGCCCATTCTTCAGCAGCCAATCGAGGATCTCCTTTTCCCCTGGCGAGTGCCACCCACCGAAATAGACATCCGCCTCCAGTACGGGCGACACCTGTGTCGCCCTCTCTCTCGCCCTCTCTCCCGCCCTCTCTCCCGCCCCCCGTGCCATTGCTCTCGCCCCCCGGCTGCACAGCACCCCCAGCTTCTCCCCGCTCCACAGCGCAGGATTGCCGATGCCCCGCAACCCATCGCCCAATTCCTGCACGCACCGCCACGGATTCATCCGGATATACTCGGCGATGCGCTGCTCCGCCTCGGGCGTGCGCACGATGGATTCGTAATAATTGCGATGCCAGATGCGGGGGGCATCGGCGGCGGGGCGGGCAAAGGGGGCGAGGCGGGCCGGGGCGGGGGCGATGCAGGCCGGGGCGAGGCAGGCCTCGCCCCTACGATTCCATTCCCGGGATACGGCCGCCTTGAACCCGCCAATCACATCTCCCAGGCGCAATGGCCCCTTACTCATGTGGATCAGCGCATGGAGATGATCTGGCATGATCACCCATTCGCCCCAGCGCATCTGGGGAACCTTTTCCGCCGTGATCCGCATCCTCTCCTCGATCAGCGCCCGCAGGGGTGAGGCCTGTCTTGCCCGCTGTGCCGGCCTCTCCCATTCCCCAAAAGGCTTTCCCCCGGCCCACGCGATACATTCCCGATGCGCACAGATCGTCACAAAATAGACACCGCCCCCGGCATAATCGTGCCCTTTGAGCCGGATGCTCTTGCGGTGGTGCCTGGCGGGATCATAGGTCATGCGTAAACCTCGTTCGGCACAGGAAGAATGCTGTCATGTGCGGACTGACTGAGGCTAAGCGAACTCGCCGGCGCTCCCTGGCGCACTTTCATCCTTATCCTTCAATGAAGTAATCGCTGTGTGTCAGACGCTATCGCGGGGGCTTGATTGCATTCGTCTCTGGGGCTCGATTGGTTGACTGCAACGCTTTGCACCATCGACGCAAGGCAGATGCTGCAGCCTCGTTGTGCCCTTCACTATCTAATTTCAAGGATCGTCGCGACAGCCCGACAGACCTCGTCCAGCTCTTCTCGGTCAAGGACTTCGATCTGGGACTTGAGCCTGTGCTTGGCGACGGCACGAGTCTGATCGATCACGGCAACGGCCGAGGCTCCCTGACAGGAAACGGGTACAGTGATTGGGGGATGTGGTTTGGCTGCCGTGGACAAAGGCACGACAATGACCGTGCGCCTGAGTCGGTTCAGCGTGTCGTGAGACAGCACGACGCAGGGGCTACTCTTTTTGATTTCCGATCCCTGCGTGGGGTCCGGGCTGACCCACCAGACCGCCCCACGCTTGATCTGGTTCTCTGTCATTCCTCGAACCCGTCGTCAAACGCTTGCCATTCGTCAATCTCGCGCGCCAGCGCCCGGTCACGATTCGCAGCGCGGCAAGCTGCCGCCAACGATTTGTCGCGTTCGGACAACTCCCTTTCGAGTAGAAGGGTGACAAGACGGGAGCGCCGACGGGCCGGCACTGCCGCCTGGAACCTGCGCGCCACGTCATCGGGGATGGACAAGGTCATTCGCATGCCGACACAGTATGACTTATGACTTACTCCGGCAACCCCTGGCTTGCTGGCACAACCGTTCTGTTGAGTTGACGGCAGGGTCTCGAGACGTTCGCTTCTGGGTCGCAGCAGGGTTCCTGCGAGATGTTTCGGTGTCGGCAAATTACGGCTGTTGTGGAGGGGTATTTGCGAAAGGCTTTGTGTCTGGGAATTATGTTTAGATTGCAACCATGACTTTGTTCGGCACGGTTCCCACGCCGCCGAAGGTGCCTCCGGAATAGGCAAGGACTTCGGGGGAGATCGATCCGCCGATCAATAGCGCAAGCCCATCAGCCGGAAACGGCTGGCCCCACTCCCGCCTTTTCGCTTCGTGTTGATGCAAAAGAGACTCAGAGCCAGGACCGACCCTGCTTCGTCGCGCGAGCACCGCCGCCGTGCGGCGCCCGCGCATAACCGGCTCAGTACTGTACCGTGACTTTGCGGAGCATGATCTCGCCATCATAGGCATTGAAGATCAACGGCCTGCCGTTGGGCGATTGATTCACCTGCCACGTGACGGTTTCCCAGTCTGTGTGGCGCAGATAGACCCTGCGGCCGCCCTCGAACGTCTGCCCCTCGCGCCCAAAACGGGCATTCATGAAGGTTCGATTGCTGCCGCGAACCCGCTGAACTTCCACGGTGATGGTCTTGACCTCGCGCTCTTCGAGATCGACGCGCCATTGCCCAATCCGGACGTTGGGCTCGAATGTCTGGCTGCGCGACCGCCTCCTCGCTTCTGCATTTTGAGGGAGCGCCATCATGGTGGCCAAACAAGCAAATGCTACAATTCGAATCCATGTCGACTTCATCGTTATGCCTCCTGTTCTTTCTCAGCGCTGAAGAATACGCATTGCAAAACCATTCGATTAAAGCGTGCAAAACCTGATCGGGGAATGCAAACAACCCACTCGGCGCAATGCTCCCACGCCCGTTTCCGGGCGTCAAGACGGAACTGTGCAGTGGCGCGTCCTCGTCCTCGCGTCCTCGCGTCCTCTTGCAGGCTGGCCGGTCTATTCCGCAGGCAGGAAATAGAGGCTTCCGCTGTCGATGCGAAACTCCTCGATTCCTTCCACAAATGCCTTCATCACAGGGTCATCGAAAAACTCTGTCTGAATCAGATTCTTGCCGATCAGCCCCCCCATCCAGGCATTCGGAAGGGGGAAGCCGCCAACGGAGACGTTGCGGATGGCCAGGACCAGATTTCCGCCCCTGGCCTCAACGTGCAGCGAGACCTTGGTCCGAATCGTGCGCCCGCCCAGGAAAGGCACGCCACGCTCGATGGGAATATTGGCCTGCGCAATCACTTCGTCCGGATGAAGGGAGACACGGACACGGTCGCCAAGATCGGTGTGCTCCGCGATAAGCGCATTGATCTCGCGATCGGTCAGTGTGATCGGCCTGCGGACAAAGTCGGGATCGATTTCACGGGGCCGCGCCTCCGGTTCCTCCGCAACGCGCAGGCGTATCTCTCTGGCCTGGCCAACGACCTCCAGTTTATTATCGAGTTCTGCTTGCTCCCGCGGGTTCAGCGTTACGGGGGTCAGCGCCCTGGCGTTGATGGTGCGGTGAATCCACCAGGAGGTGCCGAGGGCCGTGAGGAGGATCGTGGCCAACACAATCAGCCCCACCATGCAGCCATAAAACATGCAACCGCGTCCCTGCTTTGCGGCTGCCGGCGGCAGCGCACCCGGCGCGGGTGCAGGGGGCGTCGGTGGCGGCGCGGCGGGGGGAATCGTCGGGGTTGTGCTCATCGTCTATTCCTTTATCCGTGCGCGGCGCGCATGGCGGCCACAACCTGCGCAACCAGCTTGCCATCGACCACCGCGCCCGCGGTCTTCAAGTGCTTCATGGCAAGGCCGGTCGCCATGCCGTCCTTCTCCGCACCGCACAAGATCTCCCGCACCGGGGCAAGGGCCGCCTCGGTTTCTTCGGCACTCAATGTCTTGGGCAGCAACGATTCGAGAATGGCCAACTCCTTCTCCAGCACCGCCACCTTGCCCGCCTTGTCGGGCTTTCCAGCCAGCGCGGCTTGCGTCTCGCGGTTCGACTTGACCATCTTGCGCAGGATACGCTCGGCGTCGGCATCGGAGAGTTCACCCGCGCGCGCCTCTTCGGTCTGCAAGTCGCCCAGGGCCACGCGCAGAACGTCCTTTTCCAATTCGTTTCGATCCAGCATCGCCTGCCGAATCCGCTTCTTCAGGGTATCGATCATCATGATAGCTCGCTCCGCGCCCAAAACACCTCGTCGTGAACCGGTATCATGACCAACGTGCCCCAAATTGACAAAGCCAATTGTCGCAGCGCCTTTCCCGCGTTAGGTTGCGCTTCTGCCCCATGGACGACCAAGACGCAGCGCCTTCCGTTTCCGAACCGACCGGCACGCCGGAGCCGAACCGGCCTGCCCGCGAAGCGCGCCGGGAACAGGCCGCCGCCGATGTACTGCGCGCCTACGTCCGAGATCTCGTCCTCGCGGCGTGTAGCACCGACGAGCTGCCATCCGAGCCCTTCGGTGTTTCCCTCATGTTCGAGGTCGATCCGGGCGACGCATTTGCGCTCACCTTCTCGCCAGGCTCCCTGCGCGACCAGGTCATGGCTCAGGTCGAGGATCGAACTGCGCGACTGGGCGCCTTTGTGCCGGGGCACATCTACTGTTATCGCTGCCATTCCTCGCAATGCGAACACAGTCGGCCCGCCTCCCCTGGCCTGGTATTCGAGGGCTACGGCACCACGGGCGTGCCGCAATGGAAAGAGTTCGGGCAGGTGCTGCTCGACCTGCGCGAAGAGCGGGTGCATCAGCTCTATGCACGGCCACCCGCGGTCGTGGCGCGCGTCATGACCGGGAAGGCCCTGAAGACCGACCAGTTGCACTCCTTCGGACGCGCCTCAAAGACCTATTCCCTGCTCGGCCAGGTTGTGGCTGGCTATTTTCTGCTTCCGGATGAAGATGGCTCGAAGGCAGAACGCGTCGCCATGACCTTTCAGTTCGTCGAGACCCGGCGCAGGCGGGGCGTGCCTGCCCTGCATGTGAACCTGCTGGCCGCCCTGCCAGACGGAGCGGACCTGGCGGGGCTCTTCGCCGATGGCTGGGTGCCATGGGTGGATCGCGCCTACCGAGTCGCGGCGCGTGCTATTACACGCATGCAACAGCAACTCGCGGAGCGTGACGGTTCGTCATCGCAGTCGGCGGGCGCCATCCTCGGTCGCATTCCCCGCATCATGGCCCAACTGGCGGCCTCTCTCGATCGGGGCTACCGGCAATCCGAGCGGCGCACGCCCCATGCGGAACAACGCAGGCGCCAGCGGCCGGTACAAAGCGCTGTCGAGGACACAAACGTCGCGGCACCCGACCAGATTCTGCACGACATACGGACAGGCCGCATTGTCATCCAAGGGCGCCACGGCCGATTTCACGTTTTTACGCCCGACGCCAAGCACCTCACAACATTCCGGGGCGGCCCCGATACCGTCGACTTCCGCATTCGGACCGAACGATGGCGCCCCACAACCGAGGAAGAGCGGGCCGCATGGAGCGAGGCATGGTCGCGGGCGCTGGCGAGTGACCGGCCATAAGGAGCGGGTCGGCGGGAGCTCAGGAGGATTACGACCGCCCCAAACACACGCTCACAATCCAATCGAGCGGCCAAGGCGGTCGATGCGGTGACCGGAGATCGATAGGCCGAGGGACGCCGCAAGCTCCTTTGCCGTCTCCCGGTCGCGTCGCGCCACTTGCAGGTTCAGCGAACCGCTGTCGTGTGCGCCGGGCACATCGCGAATCGGGGCCAGGCTTCTGGGCTTCAGGATCAACTCGCGGCGGAACCAGGCGGAACGAAACTGTACGCCTTCGATCTCCTCGATCGGCAGCCGCACCGTACCGCTGCGAGCATGGCGCTCGATCAGACTGGTCCGCCGCCATTCCAGCACCAGTTCCGCGTCGTCCAGGCGACAGATCCCGCTGACCTCGCCCGCCTCGCCCGGCCGGTTACGAATTGTAAAGGGAAGGGCTTCCATAATTCTCACGCATCGATGGCATTGCTCTCTGTGGGCTCCATTCCCTCGGCACTGGACGGCTCGCTCGTCAGTTCGTCAAGAAGCCTTTGCTTCAGGCTCTCCGTTCCCTCGCGAAGCTCCGCGCAGAGTTCCAGCGGGTCTTCACCGGTCTCCCGGCGGAACGCTTCGATATGCTCCGTAGAGCCGGGTACGTCCATTTTATTGGCGACCACGAGATACGGACGCTCGTCGAGGGCGGGGTCATACTTCCGCAACTCCTCGCGCAGGTTCAGAAAGTCCTGTGTCGGGTTGCGTCCATCCACGCCGCCCATGTCGATGACGAAGACAAGGAAACGGGTTCGCTCGATATGGCGCAGGAAGTCATGGCCCAACCCGACGCCGGCGTGTGCACCGTCGATCAGGCCCGGAATATCGGCGACACGGATGCGCCGGTAGTTCTCCGCAACGAGCGTCCCGATCATCGGGTGCAGGGTGGTGAACGGATAAGCGGCTGTCTTCGGCTGGGCGGCGCTAAGGGCGCGCAGCAGCGTGGACTTGCCAGCGTTGGGATAGCCCACCAGCCCCACGTCGGCAACCATCTTCAGTTCCAGTGTCAGGGTCTTCTCTTCCCCATTCTGCCCCGGCGTGCACTCGGTTGGCGCACGATGCGAGGAGGTCTTGAAATGGACGTTGCCCAATCCGCCGCGCCCGCCCCGGGCCGCGAGGAACTCGTCGCCGTCGTTCACCACCTCACCAAGCACCGCCTGCGTCTCATGCAGGCGGACCACCGTACCGCAAGGCACCGGAATCACCAGATCCTTGCCGTTGCGCCCGTGCATCTCCTTACTCCCTCCGCGTCCGCCGTGTTCCGCGCGTTGCAGCGGCCGGAAGTAGAGCGGCAGGAGCGAGTCCTGGTCCTTACTCGCCCGGAAAATGACGTGCCCGCCCCGCCCGCCATCGCCGCCGTTCGGGCCGCCGCGCGGCACAAACTTCTCGCGTCTAAACGTGGCCGCCCCATCGCCGCCATTGCCGGCGATGACCTCCACCTTGACACGATCCTTAAAGACAATCGGTTTCATAACGATGCCCAAAACCTAGGCGAAGCCCGGTGCCAAGCGAAGCCAATTTCGAACCTTTCCATTTATGTCGGATCGCGGATGCCCGCAATGCCTTGAAATCGATAGATGGTCTGTCCCTAATGGCGCGCGAAACCGATAGAGGGGCGCGGGCTCCCGGTGCGGTGGGAGAGGGAGGGGCTCAGAAATCGCGCGGGGCGTACTGGTCGATCCACTGGCGTACGGCAGGGGCGGCATTGTCGTTGGGCGCCAGCCGGAGAAAGATGCGATAGTGTTTCGCCGCCAAGTGCAGGGTGCGAGGATGCTCGGCATACATGATGCCCAGCAGATAGTGCGCAGGCGCGAAGTCAGGCTGGAGCCGCAGGATCTCCTCAATCTGGCTGAGGGCCTCCGCGGCACGTCCCGTTTCCTGGAGCAACAGCGCTTTGTTGTAACGGGTGCCAACCTCGTTAGGGTCCATATCGAGGACGCGACGATACATCTGCATGGCGCTGGCGGTCTCGCCCATCTTGTAGAAGACCACGCCCAATTCGTTGTAGGCGGCGATCATGGAGTCGTCCTGCTCAATGGCCCGCCGGAAATGGAGCAGGGCGTTGTCCCAGTCGCCGCGCGCCTTGTAGGTCATACCGCGATTGTACCACTCGCGGGCCGCTCGTGGATTGCGGGGGCGGGCCGCGCTGGTCGGCGCCTCGGTCCGGGGCGGCTCCGTTGGAGCCACTGGCGCGGGCCGCACGGCGGCGGGCGGCGTCGGCGCTGGATCGGGACGTGGATCGGGACGCGGGGTTGGCGTGGGCGCGGTCGGAGGGGATTCTACAGCAGGCTCAGGCGGCGGCGTACGCGCCTGAAGTTGAAGCGCCTGAATGCGGCTGCGAAAACGGGGTGCATCGGGATGGCGGGGAAATGTGCGGAGCAGTTCCTGGTAAAGGGCTAACGCCTCCTGTGCCTGCCCCTCGTCTTCATACAGGCGCGCCAGGGCCAGCAGGGCATCGGCATTGGCGCGATGAATGCGCAGGGCACGGTTGAGGGCCGCCTCCGCCGCGTCGCGTTGTCCGGTTTGTCGGGCCGCCTCGGCCATGCCGATGTAGGTGGATGCCTCGTGCGGATTTCTCACCACCGCCTGCGTGAAGGCGCGCAAAGCCCGCTCGTAACGGCCCTGGGCATTCAGCAATTCCCCGTAATCCTGCATCACGCCTGCGTCTTCGGGGCAGGCCGTAATGCCAGCCAGCAGAATGCGTTCCTGAAGCGCCGGATCGTCTTCTTCCGCCGCTTGTCGAGCCGCCGCCCGGAAGAGGTCCGCCGCGGCGTCGAGGCGCCCCTGCGCGGCCATGGCCTGGGCCCGTTGCATCGTGGCCAGCGCGTTTTCCGCGACCTCCTGACTCAGGTCCGGAAGCGCGGGCCGGTCAGGCTCTTCTTCGAACTCGTCGGGATCGACACCGGGCATCGGCTCAGGGCGATCCAATCTTGGCGTTGGCTCAACACGGCCCGGGATGCCCGCCGGCGCGGGTTGCCCCAGCAACTGCATCGCGCGCTGGGCATCGGCCATCCGGTTGTCATCCGTCGAGCGCACCAGATAGGTCTCCAGCGAGCGCAGCGCTTCCTGTGAATCGCCGTCAAGCCGCTCCAGCAGCAGGGCCCGATTGAAGTGTGTGGCTGCATACTGGTCGTCGACGCGCAGCGCTTCCTCGATACGCGCCAGCGCCTCCTGCGGGTTGCGGTTCTGCTCAAGGGCCAGCGCCAACGCGTTGAGCGCGCGCGGTGAGCCGGGGCGGCGCGCGATGGCCCGCTCGAAGTGCGAAATCGCCGCGGGCACATCGCCCAACTGCATGGCGGCGTGCCCCGCAAACTCCAGGGCGGCGGCGTCGGATGGCTCAAGCTGGGCGGCCTCCAGAAATCGTTCCAGGGCCTGCTCCATGTCGCCCGCCCAGTAATGGAGCACGCCGAGATTATAGACCGGCACCGCGAAGGAGGGATCGAGGCGACGGCTGGCGCGAAAGGCGGCGGCGGCGTTTTCCCAGTCTTCGAGCGCTAGATAAGCGCGGCCCAGGTCGTTGTAGGCGGGCGCCGCAACGGCCTCGCGCGGCATACGCGTGAGGGCCTGCTCCAGGAGCCCCTTGGCCACCACGGCGTTACCGTCGCGGAGTGCATTGAGGGCGCGTTCATGCTCGCTGGCTCCATCCATGCGCGCGCAGCCCGCTGCAACGAGCAGCAGACCCAGGCCGGCAAGCGTGCTGGTTATTTGATGTTTCATGAAGACGGATTTCGTGTGGAAGAAATACTGGCGGCATGCTACTCAAGCGCCATGGGGCTCGCAAGCGCCATTCCCGGCCGGACCCAACCTGGAGCCTTGCTCTGTAAGGACGGTTTCTTTCCGCCCGATCCTACTACTTCTCTGCTGGGGCACTGCGGAAAGGATGGCTCAGCGCGATGCCAGGTTTGTGCGCAGGGTGTCGGCAGCTTTGCGGATGGCACGGCGCTCCGCTTTATCCAGGCGGGCGAGGTTGCGGAGTTG
>SLOV01000218.1 GCA_007132345.1 Kiritimatiellia bacterium | reverse complement strand
GGCTCCGGACCTCCCAGAGGAACGGTTCCAGTTTTTCGACCAGCGGCATGCCCAGCGGCCATCCAAACTGCACGGTCTTGATATCCTCTCCGATGGCCTTCTTGTCGCCCATGGGAAGCGATTTCAGCCAGCGCCGCACCGGTTCCGCACCGCTTTCTGTACGGAAGAACACAACATTGAGCCGTATCTCCCCTATACTCATTGCACAGGATTGTACCATTTAAGGTACGGTCGTCAAGACTCGGCTGGTAGCGCCTTTCCCTTCGCCCAACGTCGTGCTATTACGCGTGCGGCTGAGGCGCGTCGTGCGCCTTACCCGCGTCGCCGTGGATGCCGTTGTTGGGGTGTTTTTGATCGACTCTCCCTGACGGCCGCAAGCACGTCGGCAGTGCTGGCCTTCGTTCGAATGCCTGGCACATCGAAAGGTGACCCTTCTCTCGGCTTGGGCACAACGACAAAGGCATCACCACCACGTCGGCGGATGAGGACCTCCTCGTCCTTCGACTGATTCAGGACTGCTGCCAAGTTCTGTCTTGCTTGAGAATAGGTATAGACTTTCATGATTATTCCACGAGTGTGATATTGAGTTGCTTGGCCACGCGTTTCATGCCCCCGTCCAGCGTCAGGAGGGGACATTTGCTTTCCAGCGAACATTGCAGGAAGTACGCATCATAGGCGTAGATCCGAAAGTGCCCGGCAAGGAGCAACGATGCCCGCGCATCGACTGCCGCCAGTTCCACAGGAATGGCGGCCGCCGCGTCCCAGGCTGCACCGAGCTGCGTCGCGGCCAGGACTTTGCGGCGCACGAGTGATGACAGTGCGTTGCCGATCTCGTACGGCAGTACGGCTGGGGCAATCAGGTCATGCCCGTCGGTCGTTTGGATTAGCCAGTCCTTCTCCGGCTCGTTCAGCGCGACGGCGAGAAATGTATTGGTGTCTGCTACGATCTTCATGCGTACAATTGTACGTCATTCGCTGTGCTTATCAAGCGGCATCCCAACGTCAGGCGTCAGGTTTGCGAGCTTGCGAGCATAACCTGGACGCCGTTGTTCGGACCTCATTTCAGCCGTTCTTGAATCCACGCCGGATCGCGGCGGCAATCCAGAACGGCATTGACTCGCGCCACATTTCCGATTACCTCGTAGTAAACGGCGTAGGGAAAGCGTTTGGACAACAACCGGTGCTGCCCCGAGAACAGCGGGTGGATGCCCGCATAGAGTCGGAGCGAGTCGATGTCCGCAGACAGGGAGTCGAGGAAGTAGTCGCCAAGCCCTGCGCCTTGAGCTTCGTAGAAACGGAACCCGTCGGTCAGATCGCGCTCGGCTTCGTCGAGAATCTCGACTTTCACTGCGTCTGTTCTCTGATTCGACGTTTGGCTTCGTCCCAGTCGCAATAGTGCGACTTGCCTTCCCGGACCCGCAACTCACGGGCCCGAAGGACATCGCCGTGCCAAGCTGGTGAAGGAACCTGCTCCGCCGAACGAACGAGATCGTCCCAAATGGTCTCGATCACCTGTAACTTGTCGGCAACCGTCATCGTATCCAAGCTAAGCGTTATCGTCATAGAGGTCGCTCCACTACTGTTGCGCCATTCTATCGCATCCCTTGATCGCGCGCAATCCCGCACTTCGTCCGCCTACAACGGGACTTCCATCTCTCCGTCCGAACGTTACGCCTCACCGGACGGCGAACCCGCCGCGGGTGAGCCGTACAGTAATACCATCTGTTCGCACTGTTTCATGTGTTCGAAAACAAGCTGTGGTTTGCATCCTTCCGTTTCTGGCGGAATTCTGCTCTGACTCTGGCGATCGCCTGCTTCAGTTGTGTCTTCTCTTCCGCGTCTGCCGTCTTCCTGAGTTGTTCCTTCAGCGGTGCAAGCCGATCACGCTCCTCATTGGTCAACGAATCACGAAACAGTGAGAAGCCTCGCGCCCAGAATCCTGTGCTTTCGTCACTCATATCATTCTGTCATGCGAACAGTCTTATTGAGCTGACTTCAGTATCTTTCGCAGCTCCATTTCCTCTATCGGAAGGGTAGCCCGCGGGTTGTTTGCGCGTCAACGACTACGCCGCTTGTACAGCGGTGGTTAGGATCTATGCCAGGGCGGCGAATGTGGGGCGAAGTAGGCTTTATGCCCGAGGGTGACCCCGGCTGGCGTGATTTGAGGTCAGGTTGTCCGCATAAAGGCTACTTCGGCTGCGCTACACGAGCGGCACCAGCAGTTCCACCATCCGGCCGGGCAGCATCTTCAGAACCTTCTTCATTTCCAGGCCCATAATGCGGGCACTCAGCATTGCCGGTTCCAGTTCCACAAGCCGGGCCAACTCGTCGACATGCAAAGCGCCTTCCCATAAGGCCTTCACAATCGCCTGCTCCTCTTCGCTCAGCTTGACCTCCGGTCGGCGATCCAGGGTTTTCGCCTGCTCCAACGCCTTCGCCGGCAACAGCATCTCGAACTCTTCGAGAATGTCGTCGACGCTCTCCACCAGACGGGCGCCCTGCTTGATTAACAAGTGACACCCCGCGGCCGTCGAGGCATCGATACGCCCCGGCACCGCAAAGACCGAGCGCCCCTGCTCCAGCGCGTGCTTCGCCGTATTCATGGCGCCGCTCGTCCGGTCGGCCTCCACCACCACGACGCCCAGCGAAAGCCCGCTCGCAATACGGTTTCGCATCGGAAACGTCGTCTTATCCGGCTGGCGGTCCAGCGGAAACTCGCTCAGCACACAGCCCTGCCCGGCAATCGCCGCGGCCAGCTTTCGGTTCTCCGCCGGATAGATGCTGCCCATGCCCCCGCCCAACACCGCCAGGGTGCGTCCCCCACCCTTCAGAGCCCCTTCGTGCGCCGCCGTGTCGATGCCGCGCGCCAGCCCGCTGACCACCGTGTAGCCGACCTTGGCGAGCTGATACGAAAGGCGGTCCGCCACCGAACGCCCATAATGCGTGGTGCGCCGTGACCCCACAACGGCAATGGCATGCCGGTCCGCCGGTTCGAGCGACCCCATGGCATAGAGGGCCAGCGGCGGATCGTAAATCTCCTTGAGCAGCGCCGGATACGCCTCGTCCGAGAAAGCGATCAGGCGCGCCCCCAGCCGGTGGGCCCGCTCTACTTCCTGGGCCACATCGAGTTCTTCACGTTGACGCACGATCGCCTCGGCCATGCGGAGCCCAACCCCTTTCACCTGCCTCAGCTCTTCCAACGAAGCATGGAGGATCGCAGGGACCCCGCCGAAGAACTCCATCAACCGCCGAACCGATACGGGGCCAACGTCGCTCATCATGTTGAGGAGGATATATCCGTCGCGTTCTGTCATAACCGGTGCCCGCCGCCGGCCCCCCTTATACGCCACACCGACTGATTGCGTCCACCTGTTCGCATCGCGAACCATCCGCCATTGCACCTCGGCCTGCTTTCCCATAGGGTCTCCACATGGCCCGCCTGGAACTCGCATTGCCCGATCGCTTCCCATTCGCGACCGATATCGCGGTGCGCATCACCGATATCAATTACGGCCAGCACCTCGGCAACGACGCCGTCTTCGGCATCCTGCACGAAGCACGCCTTCGGTTCCTGGCCCAGTTCGGCTTCAGCGAAGTCGATATAGGGGGCCCGGGCCTCATCATGGCTGAAGCCGCCTGCCGGTTCCGCGGCCAGGCAGCCTATGGAGATCGGCTCCGCGTCGAGGTTGCGGCCGGCAATGCGGCGGGCAGCCGGTTCGACCTCTTCTATCGCATCCGAAACGCCGAGACGAACGTGGATGTCGCGGAGGCACGCACCGGTATGCTTTGCTTCGACTACCAGCGCAGGCGCCCCGCCCGCATGCCGGAGGCGTTCCGCCACCTGTTCGATCTCTCCACGCCGGGAGTTTGAACATCCGCCAGAGCCGCTTACACTGTGAATGTGGCTGACTTCATTCTCATTCTGCACGCGCTCTACGTGGCCTTCGTGATCGGGGGCCTCGTGCTGACGCTCGCCGGGCAGCTCTGCCGCTGGCAGTGGGTGCGAAATCCCTGGTTCCGGGGCGCGCACCTCGCCGCCATCGGATACGTCATGGTACAGGGCTGGCTCGGCAGGCGCTGCCCGCTCACCGACCTGGAGATGGCGCTGCGGGAACGCGCGGGAGAACCGATCTACGAAGAAACCTTCATCGCACACTGGGTGGGCCGTCTCATCTATTACGACCTGCCGCAATGGGTGTTCACCCTCGGCTACACCGTCTTCGGCGCGTTGGTGGCGCTGACCTGGTGGCGCTTCCCGCCCCGCTCTTTCCGCCGGCGATGAGCCAATCCGAGTCACACCCGAATGGCACTCAATTACGGCTGTTTTCGAATCTCATGGCAACAAGTGGAAGGGGCCTTGAAACGGGGTAATCAGCCACAACAACAAGGTGTCCGGCTACAGTGCATTACGCAGGAAGTACTTCCAGCCGCTCCATCAACTCGGGCATTTCGACCTCTTGTTGCTGGCCCGTGGCCATCTCTTTGAGTGCGAAGGTGCCGCTGGTCATTTCCGCCTCGCCCCGCACCACGACCCACGCCGCACCCGCACGGTTGGCCGCGCGCATCTGTGCCTTGAGACTGCGCTGCGCCAGGTCCATGCCGCAGGCCACGCCGCGCAGCCGCAGGGTCTGCGCCAGCAGCAGGTTCTCCTCGAACGCGCTCGGATGCTGAGTAACGATCCAGACGCGCGGCCTGTCCGCGGCCTCCTCACCCGTCTGGCCCTGAGCCTGCAGCACGGCAACCACCCGCTCGAGTCCCATGGCAAACCCAACGCCCTCGACCACGGCGCCTTCGAGTTCAATCCGGTATCGTCCCCCACCCGACAGCGCATCCTGCGCGCCCAGCCCAGAATGTACGATCTCCCAAACGGTATGCGCGTAATAATCGATGCCCCGCACGAGGCCGGGATCCTGCGTCGCGAGGATGTTCAGCCGCTCGAGCAGACGCAACACTTCGTCAAGGTACTCGCGCGAGGCCTGGGCCATGAAATCCGTAATCGGCGGCAAGGCGGCGGCCCGCTCGCGGCAGCCGGCCTTCTTGCAGTCCAACACGCGAAGGACATTCATGTCCAGGCGCCGCCGGCAATCCTCGCACAGTTGCCCTTCCACTGGCCGCAAGGCCTCGCGCAAGCCGCTGGCGACGGCAACCTGGTCCTCCGGCGTGCCGCGCGTGTTGATCTTCACCTCGCTGCCGCCCAGCCCCCAGGCGGCAAGAATCTGCACTTGCATGGCGATGCACTCCGCATCCGCTGCGGGCAACGGCGGCCCAAGCGCTTCGGTGCCGAGCTGGTGAAACTGCCTCTTCCGTCCGGCTTGCGGTCGCTCGCAGCGGAACATCGGCCCCAGATAATAGAGCCGTTCGCCCGTCGCATTCGGGCCCAGCCCCGCGGCATAGCGCATGGCCCCGGCGGTGCCTTCGGGCCGCAGCGCAATGTCGCGCCCGCCACGGTCCTCGAACCGATACATTTCCTTCTGGACGACGTCAGTCGCTTCGCCCATGGAGCGAATAAAGAGCGGGGTCCGCTCCAGGATCGGGGTACGAAGCTCGCGGTAGCCATAAATGCGGAGCGTCTCGCGTGCCTTACGCTCCAGCGCCTGCCAGAGAAACACCTCAGGGGAGGCGATATCGCTCATCCCCTGGAGGGGCTGGAAACGCACTGAACCCATAAGCGTCCGAACCGGCCGGTCACTCCCCGGTCACAAGCTGGCGCATGATCTTGCCCGGCTTGAACTTCACGACCTGCCGCTCAGGAATCACCACCTCATCCGAGGGATTTCCAGGATTCCTGCCGACTCGCGGCTTCCGCGTACGCACCTGAAAGACCCCAAAATTCCGGAACTCCACATGATCCCCATTCCCTAATGCCTCGGTAATATAGTCCAACGACTTCTGCAGCACGTCATACACATCCTGCTGCGACAACCCAGTCTCGTTGGCGATGCGAACCACCAGATCCCGCTTGGTCAAAGTCATGCTGCTTTCCCCTCTCCTATGCGACGGTAAGGCTCAAAAAGTGCATTAAGCCCACCACACCAGATGCAACTCTCACAACACTCAACTCAACGTATCTTGCGAGTGTAGAAGCTACTGCGCGGATGTCAAGACCAAGTCCCGCACGCAGCGAAAACGAGAAAAACGCTTGCCAGATTCAGCCCGTGCGGGGGCTGTGGCCATCACTTCTGTTGGACCTTGTAGATCACGCCACAGACGACGGCCGCAATAAAGCTGATCACCGCCAGCGTCTGGTTAAAAATATAGAATGTGCCTTCTGCCTCTTCCGGCGGCCCATGCCTCAGAATCTTGCTGGGCGGCGGGAACCAGCCGTCACGCACCGCCCAGATGCAGAGAAGAAACAGACCGATCGACCAATACAGAAGCTCCTTCGAGCCCTTCACATCATAATTTCTCGCCATGCCGAAACATCCTCCAGAAAAACAGTCTGGGCATGGGACAAGCTTTCGCCGTCGAAGTCAAGAGCCTTGCCACGGGTAACGTCGCAAACCAGCCGCCCTTTCTCCTCCTCGTCTTGCAAACTTGAACTGGCGAAGCAAGACGCTATAACAAGCGGCATGAGTCCTTTCAAATTCGCTGCTATCGTCCTTTTGGCCGCCGTCCCTCTCGCCGCGGAGGAAATGACGCATGCCCCCATAACCGAGCCTGTCGAGCCTGTGCCCATTGAGGCCGCCCCTGCCCATATGGAGGCCGCCGAAACAAGCCCCGGCGAGACTGCACCTGTCGAACCCGCGCCGACCGAAGCCGCGCCGGCGGAAGAACGCCCCGTGCCTGCCGCAACACCGGCGTCGCCAACACAGAGCACACTTGGATCGCTCGCTCTATTGCAGACCAGCATCGATGCGCGGAACCAGGCCATCAGCAACCTCCAGGCTCGCATAACGAAGGCGACAGACGAACACACCCGTCAACAGCTCCAGACCGAGTTGGAACGCAATCGGCGTGAACTGGCGGACATCACACGGAACTTCAACGAGTTCGCCCTCGGAATCGATATCGGCGCATTTATGGGCGAGGAGCCCCAGCCGTTCGACTTGCAACAGGAGCTCGAAAAGCTTCTGCAACCCATCGTGGGAGAACTCCAGAAAGCCACAGCCGCCAGTCGCGAAATCGAGGCGCTTCGTGAGCGCTACGAGCGTATGGCTGCGCAGGCCGAGATTGCCTCTAACGCCGTGGCGAACGTGGAAAAGCTCCTCGCATCGGATCCCACCGAAGAGTTGGAGGCAGCCTTAATCGGTCTGAAATCCGATTGGCAGAACCGCTACCAGGCCCTCCACACCCAGTCAGAGGGACTCCGCATGCAACTGGAAGGGCGGTTGGCAACCCGCAAGTCGCTGGTCGAAAGCACGCGCGCTGGCCTGCAGACCTTCTTCCGCACACGCGGCCTCAACGTCTTTATGGGCGTGCTGGCGTTCTGCGTCGTCTTCTTCGGCATGCGCGGCATGCACCTTCTCTATCGCCGCTTCCGTCCCCTCCCCTCCGCCAAATCATTTTCTTCACGCGCCTTGCAACTGGCCTGGCACGTTTCCACGGCGCTCTTCGCGATTCTCGCCATGCTCCTGGTCTTCAACCTGGCAGGCGACTGGTTCCTGCTCGGCATTCTGATCCTCTTCCTGCTCGCCGTCGCCTGGGCCTCCATCAAGACGATTCCGCAGCATGTCGAGCGCATCAAACTCATGCTCAATATCGGTCCGGTGAAGGAAGAGGAGTTCATTCACTTCGACGGCATCCTCTGGAAGGTCGAAAGCATCGGCTTCTGGGCCGCACTCGTGAATCCCCTGCTGGAGGGCGGGCGGCAGATGATCCTCGTCGACAACCTCATTGGACGCCACTCCCGCCCGCCGGGTCCCCGCGAGGAACTCTTCCCCTGCCGCGCGGGCGACTGGATCCGCCTTGAAGACGGCTGCTTCGGCCGGGTCGCCTACCAGACTCCACGCATGGTGCAGGTCGTCGAGCTTGGTGGCGCGCAGAAGATGGTTCAGACCGAGGCCTTCCTTGCGCTCAACCCCAAGACCCTCTCCACCGGCTTCCGCATCGAAACCTCCTTCGGCATCGACTACCGACATCAGGCCGAGTGCACAACGACCATCCCCGCAAAGATGGCCGAGAAGCTGAAGAACGGCCTTCCCGCCACGGTGGAAGAGAAAAGCATCAAGAACATTTCCGTTACCTTCACCCATGCCGGGAGTTCCTCCCTCGATTACCGCGTTGCGGTCGATTTCGATGGTGCTGTGGCGAATCGCCATCCCTTCCTGGAGGACGCGATTGCCCGTTTGCTGGT
>SLOV01000162.1 GCA_007132345.1 Kiritimatiellia bacterium | reverse complement strand
GGCGTTGGCGGCGTCCCCCGTGAGGAGGGACGTTGTCCCACCAACGGGGGGACTCACGTCCGTATAACTCCGCCCTCCAGTCATGGGCACCGAACGCTTATGGGCATGGAGGGGCGAGTTACACGAGCCCGCCAGCGTGAGGTTGGGGCAATGCGCGCATCCCAGGCGATGACGGCGTCCCCCGCGAGGAGGGACGTTGTCCCGCCAACGGGGGGACTCACGTCCGTATAACTCCGCCCTCCATTTCAGAAACCCGCTATGGGTCTGGGCAGGACGGGCGCTCTGGAGGCGGGCGGGTAAGGGTATCGGTGTTGCTTCGATTTAGTGGTATGAATTCGGAAGTGCAAAATGCGTCCATGCTTGAATCTGGCGATCACCCCGCACAGGGGATACGGGGCCGTGCTGGCAACGCGCTTTATCGGCGCATCGTGCGGCCCATCGTCAATCTCCTCACGCAGGGGATCACGCCTGAGCGGATCGGCTTCTGCATCGCGCTCGGGTTCGCTATCGCCGTCTTTCCCATTCTTGGTGTAGCGACCCTCCTCTGTACACTTGCCGCGGCATTGTTGCGTCTCAATCTGCCGCTGATTCAAGGCGTTAACTATGCCGCAACACCGGCGCAGTTGAGCCTGATTCTCCCCTACATCCGCCTCGGCGAACGCCTCTTCGGCGGCGAGCGCATGCCCTTTTCACTCGCTGAGTTGTTCCAGCGCTTCGAGGCGGACTGGACCGGTTTCTTCTCCGATTTCTGGGTGGCGGGACTGAAGGCATTCGGGGCATGGCTTCTCACCGCGCCTTTGATTGTGGTGGCGATCTACCTGGCGCTGGTTCCCATGCTTCGTCGATTGAGTCGCGGGGTCCAGACTGAGCAACAGGGGATCGCAGGGTGAAATGCCCTTCGTTTTCTTCGGACCCTCTTTCACGTGCGTCGACAATGGGCAGCGGGCAGATTTCTGCGGTTTGGATAAACAGAGCGCTTTTCTAGAATTCCATGCACTGAATGCGGGAGCTGGAAGCTCCCGCCACTTTGTTGCCCCGCACCTGCTGCATGGATGGCTCCGACCATCGTAGCGGGAGCATCCTGCTCCCGCATGCAGAATTGAAGCGACTCGCTGCACACGGTTCGTTACAGTCTCTATTCCGCCCCGTTTAGCGGCACGCTACGGTCATGAAAGACGACTACCTCAAACGCATTCTCACGGCCCGCGTGTACGACGTGGCGCGCGAGACACCGCTTGACCCCGCGCAACGGCTCTCGAGGCGGCTCGGGAATCGGGTCTATTTCAAGCGCGAGGACCTGCAGCCGGTCTTCTCCTTCAAGCTGCGCGGCGCCTTCAACAAGATCGCGCACCTCTCGGAAACAGAACGCGCGCATGGCGTCCTGGCGGCCTCCGCCGGAAACCACGCGCAAGGCGTAGCGCTCGCAGCGCAACGTCTGGGGTGCCGCGCGGTCATCGTCATGCCGGTGACCACGCCGCGCATCAAGATCGAAGCCGTGCGCGCGCTCGGCGCGGACGTAGTGCTGTGCGGCGACTCCTTCGACGAAGCGCACGCGCGGGCCAGAGAAATCGAGGCGGAACAAGGACTGGTCTTCGTTCATCCGTACGACGATCCGGACGTGATTGCCGGACAGGGCACGATCGGGGTCGAACTGCTGCGCGAACTGAAGACTCCGCCGCACGCCATCTTTGCCGCCGTGGGCGGCGGCGGATTGATCGCGGGCATTGGCGTCTACATAAAGGCGCTCTTCCCCCAGGTCCGCATCATCGGGGTGGAGCCAGTGGACTCGGACGCGATGAGCCAATCGCTTCGCGCCGGACACCGTGTGCGCCTCGATCAGGTCGGGCTCTTCGCGGACGGCGTGGCCGTGAAGCAGGTGGGGGAAGAGACGTTCCGCGTCTGCCGCGAGGTGGTCGACGAGATGGTGCAGGTCGATACAGACGCCATCTGTGCGGCGATCAAGGATGTCTATGAGGACACGCGCAGCATTCTTGAACCGGCGGGCGCACTCGGCGTGGCGGGGCTCAAGCAGGTCGTCGCTCGCGACGGATGGCGGGATCGCGACCTGGTGGCCATCGCCTGCGGGGCCAATGTGAATTTCGACCGGCTGCGCCACATTGCGGAGCGCGCCGAACTCGGTGAAGAGCGCGAGGCACTGCTGGCCGTGACGATCCCTGAGCGGCCCGGCAGCTTCAAAGCCTTCTGCGCACTGCTCGGCTCGCGCAATGTCACGGAGTTCAACTATCGCCTGGCGGAAGGCGACGAGGCGCATGTCTTTGTCGGGGTGCAGGTGGAGAACCGCGAAGAAGCCGCGGCGATCCGACAGGAGCTACAGGCGCACGGCCTCGCTGCCGTCGACCTGAGCGGCGACGAAATGGCCAAGCTGCATATCCGCTATATGGTCGGAGGCCGCGCGCCGATGGCGCGGGACGAGCGGCTCTATCGCTTCGAATTCCCCGAGCGGCCCGGTGCGCTGGGCCGATTCCTCGATGCCATGCGGCAGGACTGGAACATCAGTCTGTTTCACTATCGCAACCACGGGGCGGCATTCGGGCGGGTCCTCGTCGGCATGCAGGTTCCCGCTTCCGACGAGGCAGCATTCCAGGAGTTCCTCAATCAGGTCGGCTATCCTTTTCACGAAGAGACCGGCAACCCGGCCTACCGGCTGTTCCTCAGTTAACGGCCGCGTCTTTGCGGAGCAGGGAGAGGGCACAGCGCAGTGCCTCCTCGCGCGTGGCCGCGGAAATCGTGCTGGCCCCCTTCCCGACAACACCCAGCCCTTCCAGCCGGCTCAGCACTTTGCCGTTTGCCCCGGCGACAATGACGCGGAGTCCTTCGGCCTGTGTGTCAAGAATGACGTTCTCGATGGCGAGCGCGATCGTGGTCGAGAGCAGCGGAACATCGCCAAGGTCTACAATCAGTATGCGGGCGCCCTGACTGACGCGGTGCTCGCGCGCGATGGCCTTGGCCACACCGAAAATCATGGGACCGCTCAGATGGAAGATGACGACTTTGCCCTGCGCCTGGTCGAACAGTTCCTTTTCGACGTCTCTCATGGGCAGGCTCAGGTCGGAGGCGGGATCGACAATCCGCACGTAGTTGGACTGCACACGGGCAAGGCGTTCGATGGTAATCACGTTGGCAATAAAGACGCCGATGCCGACCGCGACCATCAGGTCGACCAGCACCGTGAGGATCAGGACGCCATACATAATAAAGGTGGCCGCATAAGAGACGCGGTGCGCGCGGCGCAGAAAGCTCCAGTCGAGAATGTCGACCCCCACCTTGAAGGTGATCGCCGCCAGAACCGCCATGGGCACGTTTTCGAGCAAAGGCGCGGCCAGAAGGATGGCGACCAGCAGGGTGAGGGCGCGAATCATGCCGGACCGCGGCGTGGTTGCGCCCGATTGGATGTTGACCACGGTCCCCATGGTGGCGCCCGCTCCAGGCAGGCCGCCAAAGAGGCCGGAAACGATATTGGCGATCCCCTGCCCCATCAGTTCGCGATTGGAGTCATGCTGACTGCGTGTGAGGCTGTCGGCGACCATGGCCGTGAGCAGCGTATCCACGCAACCGAGCATGGCAAGGAGGAGTGCGTCGACCAGCACAACCCCGATCAGGTTGGGGGAAACGATCGGCAGCCGGAGCGATGGCAGGCCGCCGGGCAGACTGCCGATGAGGCGGAGGTCGGAGTCCGCGAGGAAGAACCAGGCGAGCAGCGTTCCGAGAAGCAGCACGACGAGTTGCGGCGGCACGAACCTGCGCCAGGCAACGGGCTGCAGGAAGAGGACCGCCAGCGAGGAAAGGCCCAATGCGGCCTCGATGGGACGCACTTCTCTGAGCATCTCGGGAAGCGCCATCAACACAGCCGCCGCACCGCCCGCCGGCGTGACGTGGCCCAGCAGCGGCGCCACCTGCAGCAGGACGAGCGTGACGCCGATCCCCGACATGAAGCCCGAGATGACACTGTAGGGCATGAGGGTCACATAGCGCCCCAGTTTCAGGAAACCGAAGAGCATCTGGAAGATGCCGGCCAGCACCACTACCGCGAAACCCAGCGCCCACGCCTCTTCCGGATGCGTGGCCGCCAGGCGCGTCATGACCGTCGCCATCATGAGGGTCATGGGGCCGGTCGGCTCGGAGATCAAGGTGCGCGTGCCGCCGAAGAGCGCCGCCCAGAATCCGACTAGCACGGCCCCATACAGGCCGGCCTCCGGTCCGGCGCCCGAGGCCACGCCGAACGCAAGGGCCAGAGGTAACGAAACGATGGCGGCGGTGACGCCGCCGAAGAGGTCCCCTCTCAGCCCACGCCGGTCCACCCATATTCGCCAGTTCAGCATATCAACATTCCCCCCCGGCGCCCGCTTATCCCGTGCTCTTCATGCCGAAGGCGATGCCGTTCACCGTCAGCGCGAGAAGACGACGTAGTTCCTCCGTGCGCTGCTCCGGCTCCGTGTCGCGCCATTGGCGGAGAAAACGGATCTGCAAGTAGTGCAGCGGGTCGATGTAGGGGTTCCGCAGGCGGATCGATTCCGCCAGGCGGGGTTGGCGGGCGAGCAACTGCTTGTGACCCGTTACTTCCAGAATGCCCGCCACGGAAGCATCAAATTCGGTGCGGATGCGCTCCAGAAAGCGATTGCGGAGGCTGACGGAAGAGAGGAGCGATGCGTAGCGACCGGCGATATACATGTCGGCCTTGGCCAGGGAGGTTTCGGCGTTTTCCAACAGCACGGCGAAGAAGCGCCAATGCTTGTAGAGGGCACGGAGTTCGGCGCGATGGTCCGGCATCAGGTCCGCGAGGGCGCTGCCGATTCCGTACCAGGCGGGAATCATGTGTCTCGACTGTGTCCAGGAAAAGACCCAGGGAATGGCGCGTAGTTCGGAGAGGTCGCCCGTGCCGCTGCGTCTTGAGGGGCGGGACCCGATGCGCAAATGCTCGATCAGGTCGATGGGCGTGGCCTCCCGGAAATAGTTGAGGAACCCGTCGGCCTCGATAAGGGCGCGATAGTGGATGAAGGCACGCCGCGCCAGGGTTTCGAGCAGTTGCTCCCATTCTTTAGCCACAGCGCGCTTTTCTTCATGGAGCCCGGCGTTATGGAGTACGGCCGAGGCGAGTTGCTCCAGGTTTCGAAGGGCAATGGCGCGGTTGCCGTATTTCATGAAGATCACTTCGCCCTGTTCGGTGAGCCGCAACCAGCCGCCATGTGAGGCATGCGGCTGGGCGAGCAGGCTGCGATAGCTGAGTCCGCCGCCACGGTCGATGGTGCCGCCTTTGCCGTGGAAGAATTTGAGCCGGATGCCCCGCGCATCCGCCTGGCGGCAGAGGCTCTTCTGCGCGCGATAGAGGAACCAGTTTGCGGCGAGATAGCCGCCGTCCTTATTGGAATCGGAATAGCCCAGCATGACTTCCTGCACGCCATGCTGCCCGGCAAGATGGCGCTGATATTCGCGGTTATCCCAAAGGCGCTCCATCAACGCGGGCGCCGACTCGAGGTCGCCGATGGTCTCGAAAAGCGGAACGACATCGAGCCGCTTGAGGCCGAGGCTACGGGCGCGGCGCGCGACGTCGAGAATCTGTTCGGAGGTGTGCGTCATGCTGAGAATGAAGCGGTGCGCGGTTGCCTGGCCATGCTCGCGCTGCAGGTCGCGGATGGTTTCTAGCTGCTTGTTCACCTCGGCGGACGCCGACTTGAGTTTGCCGGAGTGATCGCGGAAATCGAGTTCCGCGAGATGGAACCCGAAGGCGCGGACCTGGTGGATCAATCGCTGCAACCGGCCGCTGGCCGCGCGATGGGCGCCCTGCGCGCGTAGCGCCGCCTGCATGGCCTCCAGTTCGCCAATCCAGACGACGGGATCGCGGTACTCACCACGGGCCAGGCGAAGGCGCATGGCGGCGATTTCGCGGCGGAACTGTTCGGCGGGGTGAAAGGAGTCGGGCGAAACGACGCCGGCCTCTACGTTGACGCGCTGGTCTGCGTGGGAGAGGTCGTCTACAAGCCTGGCGCATTGCCGGTCGTAGAGGGCATGGAGCGTGGCACGCATCATGCCCACGGCTTCCCGGCTCACCTCGGGGGTGACGTAGGGGTGACCGTCGCGGTCGCCGCCCATCCAGGAGGCAAAGGTCAGCACGGGCTGGGAAACGCCATCCGACCCCGCACCGACACGCCGCATTTCTTCCTGAATCACTCCATAGAAGTCGGCAGCGGCATCGAAAATGGCGTTTTCGAAGAGGAACATGGCGCTTCGCACCTCATCCAGAGGTGTGACCCGGTGCACGCGCACCTCTTCGGTCTGCCAGAGCGCCTCCAGCACGGCGTCGGGGTTGAAAGGGTTGGCGGCGAGCGCCAGGAGATGAGTCATGGCACTGCGCCGTTTGTTTTCGGTGGGATGCGCCGTGAGCACCGGCTCCAGCGACATCGCCTCGACCAGGCGCGCGAGTTGCCGGGGCGTTGTTCCGGCGGTGCGTAATTCATCGAAGCTGGCACGCAGCGATTGGCGCAGGCCGGGCGTCCGCTGAATGGCGCGAACGCGCGCCCGTTCCTCGCAAAGGTTGGTGAGCTGGAAATAGAGGCTGAAGGCATGGGCCACGACGTAGGCCTGCCCCGGCGTCAGTCGCCGAACGAAAGCGCGCTTCGCGCGGATGTCCGCCTTTCGGTAACCGGCTCGGACGCGTTGCGAGAGAGTCCGCAGGGTCTCGACGCGGCGCAGACCACTGCTGCCCTCCTGTTCGGCGATGATGGCGCTGAGGCGCGAAACGAGCAAGGATACCTCTTTTTCAAATTCGGGATCGGATTTCATGGGTGCACCTGGAGCGCTATACTGGGATTGGGGCGGATCGCGGACGACGGGCAGACTAAGCAATGGGATCGAGCGCGGCGTCCAGATCGTCCTGCGAATAGAGGCTGATGTTCAAGTCTTTCAGGAGTCCGTCTGAAAGTTTGTAGATCCAGCCATGAACCGCGATGGGGCGACCGTCGCGCCAGGCGGTCTGCAAAACGGTGGTGCGCGCGGCGTTCAGTACTTGTTCCCGCACATTGAATTCGCACAGGGCGCGCAGGCGCGCCTCACGGTCCGGGAGTCCATCCAGCACCCGCCGGTGCTTGCGATAGACGTTGTGAATGCCGCGCAGCCAGTTGTCGACCAATGCGTGTGGATGCGTTTCCAGGGCCGCCTCGATACCACCGCAACCATAGTGGCCACAGACAATAATGTGACGCACCCGCAGAAACTCGATGCCATATTCCAAAACCGAAAGGCAATTGACGTCGGTCTGGTGAACCAGATTGGCAACGTTTCGATGCACAAACACCTCGCCGGGCATAATCCCGAGAATCTCGCTTGCGGGTACACGACTGTCGGAGCAACCAATCCAGAGAAATTCAGGGGCCTGCTGTGAGACAAGGGCCTGGAAAAAACTGGGGCGCTCCTGCACGACATGAGCCGCCCACTTTCGATTGCTCTCTAGAAGTTGCGACGGAGTCGTCATGACAGAACCGCGCGCAGCATCTTCAAAATCGGCCGGTTCTGTCAATCCCGTGCTTCAGGTTAAGAGGCGCTGGAGCGGATTGCGGTTTCTTTCGGCATCCGGCTGAGGCATAGTGCGACGCATGTTGTTGGGATCGCACCTGAGCACGGCGGGCGGGTTGCATCACGCCCTGGAAAAGGCACATGGCTACGGCTTCGAGGCTGTGGCGCTCTTCGTGCGCAGTCCGCGCCAGTGGGAAGCGCCGCCCCTAGCGCCGGAAGCCATTCGCACCTTTCGCGGTACCCGGCGGAAGTGCGGCATTCGGAAAGTGGTAGCGCACGCGGGATACCTCATCAATCTCGCCGGCGATGCGGTGCAGCAGCGTAAAGGGAAGAAGGCGCTGCGTGAGGAGTTGTCACGCTGCCACGCGCTGGGGATCGAGTACCTCGTGTTACATCCGGGCTCCTGGCCGCGGCTGGAGGTGGGGATTCGTCGCATTGCCCGCAACCTCGACGAGATCATGGCGTCTTTGCCGGACCTCAAAACAACGCTTTTGCTGGAGGGCACGGCAGGTCAGGGTAACTGTATCGGGCACCGCTTCGAACACCTTGCTGAACTGCTTGGGGCCGTGGCCCAGCCGCGCCGCTACGGCGTTTGCCTGGACACGGCACACCTACTCGCAGCGGGCTATGACCTGCGCACCGCGGAGGCATGGAACGAGACGATGGCCGCGTTCGATCGCATTGTGGACCTGAAACGGCTGCGTGCGATCCATATCAACGATTCCCGCAAGCCGCTGGGTTCGCGCGTGGACCGGCACGCCCACATCGGGCTGGGTGAGATCGGACTGGAGGGGTTCCGGGCCATTGTGAACGATGCGCGCCTGGCGCGGCTTCCGTTCAT
>SLOV01000269.1 GCA_007132345.1 Kiritimatiellia bacterium | reverse complement strand
TGCGGCTGAGACCTGCGCAGCGTATCTGCGGCAACGCTGTGAGTTGCCGGCCGATTTGATCACAGGGGATTCGGTCATTGGTGTCATGACCTCCACGGCCGGCATTCCGGCGCTGCGCGCTTTCTGGCAGCATGCGGGGCTTGGTCTTTCCAGCCGTCAGGCGACCGCGGCGTTGGAACAGAAAGCTGTTTCGACCGCTGACACAGACGGAGCAGAAGCGCTTCGGAAGATTCTCGCCGCGCTCTATGACTGCGAGCCCGACGATGTGCTCCTGCATCCGAGCGGTATGGCGTCGCTCTTTATCGCATTTCGTGCGGCGACCTTGCTGCGTCCAGACATGGCAACGCTGCAGTTCGGATTTCCTTATGTCGATACACTGAAACTCCAGCAGGCTTTTGGGAGCGGCGTGGTGTTTCATCCCGACGTCTCCAGCAAATCCCTGCCGTCGTTGGACGAAGACCTGGAACGCCAGCCATTCGCGGCCTGCTTTTGTGAAATACCGGGGAATCCCATGCTGGGGTGTCCGGATCTCGATCTGCTCTCGCCCCGATTGCGGAAGCATGGGATTCCCCTGATTGTCGACGACACCGTGGCCACGCCGTTCAATGTCGATCTGAGCCGCCATGCGGACCTGGTGGCGACCAGCCTGACCAAGTTCATGTCCGGGTCGGGCGACGTGATGGGCGGTGCGTTGATCCTCAACCCGCGCTCTCCGCACTACGCGCAATTCAAGATGCAACTCGCCGCGACCGATTTCGGCACCCTTTGGTGGGAGGATGCAGTGCGCATTGCTGAGCTGGCCGCCGATTTCACGGAGCGGATGCCGCGCCATAACCAGTGCGGCGCCTTTCTGGCCGCCCGCCTGCGCGAGCATCCCGCCATCGAGCGCGTCTGGTATCCTCAATGGGAGGATGCCGAAGCCTACGAAAAGCTGCGGCGACCCGGCGCGGGGTGGGGCGGCCTCATCTCGCTACTGCCGCGCAATGCCACCGAATGGGCGCCGCGCATCTACGATGCGCTGCCGATCTGTAAGGGGCCCAGTCTCGGGACCGTCTACTCGCTGGCATGTCCGTTTACTTTGCTGGCCCATTACCGCGAATTGGATTGGGCCGAGTCCTGTGGCGTTTCCTCGCACATGATCCGCATTTCAGCCGGACTTGAGGATCCTGCCGAATTGTGGGAGCGCATGCAGCCCGCTTTCGACGGCGTATGTAGCGGCACTTCATGAAAGAGAAGCCGACGACCTTTAACCAGCTTTGGGCACAACTCGCGATCGAGGAGCTTGTGCGGCAGGGTGTTACAGCATTCTTCATGGCGCCCGGCTCGCGCTGCACGCCGCTGACTCTGGCCGTGGCACAGCATCCGAAGGCCGAGGCGATCTTGCATTTCGACGAGCGCGGCTGTGCCTTTCAGGCACTCGGTTGGGCCAGAGCGGCCGGCCGACCGGCTGTGATTGTTACGACCTCCGGCACGGCGGTCGCGAATCTCGTCCCTGCCGTCACCGAGGCCGCGCAGGAAGGTGTGCCCCTGCTACTGATGACAGCGGACCGGCCCCCGGAACTGCGGGACAACGGCGCGAACCAGGCAATCGATCAGGTGAAATACTTCGGCGGCCTGGTGAGATGGTTTGCCGACATTCCCTGTCCC
Organism: Kiritimatiellia bacterium; assembly: GCA_007132345.1. Classification (GTDB taxonomy): domain Bacteria; phylum Verrucomicrobiota; class Kiritimatiellia; order SLOV01; family SLOV01; genus SLOV01. Next base: position 6,725 of record SLOV01000269.1, on the reverse strand, counting down.
AGCGAGTCGATTCCTGCGACGTACCTGCTGACCACCGTCGGGCAGGCGGTTAGGCGTTCTGTTGCCTCTGACCCCGGCCCGGTCCACCTCAATTTCATGTTCCGCGAGCCGCTCTCGCCGGATGAGAGCAGCGAGGACGTAGGCGATGCGCTGGCCTCGGTCGGCAATTATCTCGAGGGATCTGAACCGTACACGTTTTATCCTGAGACGCAGGTACAGGTCGCTGACCCTGAGTTGGATGCTTTGGTGCATCAACTCTGCTCCGCTGCGCGTGGGCTGATTGTTGTCGGTAGTTTACGAAGTCGCCAAGAGCAGGATGCGGTGTCGCAACTCGTTCAACGGATCGACTGGCCGGTCATTACAGACGTGGCATCCGGCCTGCGTTCGGCAGATGGGTTGCCAACCTTGGTTCCGTATGCCGAGGCCGTAGTCCGCACTGCGTCTTTCGCGGCGGCACACCGCCCCGATTTCGTTCTGTATGTGGGCGGTAGATTGGTGTCGAAGCATATCGAGCGATTCGTCGCGTCGGCTCACCGTCTTGTGCGAATCGCTGGGCTGCCGTGTCGGTTGGATGTGGCCCATATCGTTGGCATGCGCATCGAGGCGGATCTTATTTCAACTTGTCTCCGTCTTTCAGAGAAGTTGCCGGATAGCGCTTCCCCCACATGGACGAAGGACTGGGTGGGGGCAGGCGCACGCGCTGCGTCGGCGGTCGACGCGTTCGAGCGCGATGCCCTGGCGCTGAGCGAGCCCCTGGTGGCGCGCCTGCTCTGGCACGGGTTGCCTCAGCGATACGCGGTCTTTCTTGGCAACAGCATGCCGATCCGGGACATGGACTTCATGGCCTACGGCGGCGAGGGCCTGGTCGCAGTGGGCGTAAATCGCGGCGCGAGCGGCATCGATGGGCTGGTGGCAACGGCGTGCGGACAAGCATTAGCCTGGCAGCGCCCCACCACGCTCCTGCTGGGCGATCTCTCCCTGCTGCACGATCTGAATTCCCTAAGCCTGGTCCGGCAGAGTCCTGTGCCGATGCGCGTGGTGGTCTTGAATAATCATGGCGGTGGCATTTTCCATTTTCTGCCGGTATCGCGGCAGGCTGATCTGTTCGAGACCTATTTCGGTACGCCGCATCCGTATCGTTTCGAAGCCGCGGCGGCGATGTTCGGCCTTGCTTATGCCAACCCGCAAACCCCGAAAGAGTTTGAGGAGAGTTGCGAGGAAGCGGCGGCGAACGGGCGGTCAACCTTGATTGAAGTCGTGACCGACCGCACGGACAACCTGGCGATGCACCGATCGTTGCTGGAACAGGTCACGCGGGCGGTCGATTCTGAAGAGTTGAGCAATTCTCATTATGGCCCTTGCCGCCTGAAGGCGGGACTACAAGCGGAGAAAAACCCGGCGAAAACCCGTTCGTAGTACCTGCTTCAGCAGGCCCGAATAACTCAATCCGGCCCATACTGAGAATTCCTGGGAAGAGTTGCCTCGCTGAAAAGGTGCCATCCGAAATTGTCCGTAGCGTGTTCGGTTAGGATTCTCTGTGGAGCGGACGCGCTCTTGACCGCAATCGCCGGAGGCGACGGCGGTTCCGCGTCCGGAACCGCATCGTGGGCCTGAAACTCTGACTTTGTCATTCCGAGCGAAGGCGAGGAATCTCCAGTGTGTTCGAAGATCTGGAGATCCCTTCGGCAGGCTCGGGATGACAGGTCCGTGTGAAGTACGATCAGAATGAGAACTGCTGGCCAGCAGCATCTACGCACCGGAAAAGTATTCCTGCAGCGACTTTACGCCCCATTCCCGATCCTGCATGTAGCGAATCGCGGCCACGGTGGCTTTGGCCCCGGCGCGGGTGGTGACGATGGGAATGCTCCGCAGAATCGCTTCGGAACGGATCTTGATTTCGTCTACGCGCGAGATGGGTCCGCTTGGCGTGTTGATCACCAGGCTCAGGTCGCCTTGGTGCATGAAGTCGAGAATGCTCGAGTCGCCGTGCTCCGCCAGCTTTCCGACGCGCGTGGCCTCTACACCGGCTGCTTCCAGCGCATTGGCCGTTCCCTCGGTGGCAATGAGGGCAAAGCCCAGCGCCGCCAGCTCGCGGCCGGCCTCGACGATCCAGGGTTTGTCGTTGTCCTTGGCGCTGAGAAAAACCTTGGCACCTTTCAGCGGCAGATGTTGCCCGGCCGCAATCTGGCTCTTCCAGTAGGCCATTTCGAAAGTCGTATCGATCCCCATGACCTCGCCGGTCGACTTCATCTCTGGCCCGAGGATCGGATCGACGCCCGCGAAACGGTTAAAGGGCAGGATGGCCTCCTTCACCGCGAACCAGTCGAGGCTGGCCCGGCGTTGGGTCAGTCCAAAATCATGCAGCGTCTTGCCGGCGGCGATTGACGCGGCGATGCGCGCCAGCGGCACGCCAGTGGCCTTCGCCAGGAACGGCACGGTGCGTGAGGCGCGGGGGTTGATCTCGATAATGTAGAAGATGCCATCCTTCACGGCGATCTGCACGTTGAGCAGCCCGCGCACGTCGAGCGCCAGGGCGATGCGGCCGCAGGCCTCCTCGATTTCGAGGCAGAGATCCGGATCCAGGCTGTGCGGCGGCACGCAGCAGGCGCTGTCTCCGGAATGGACACCGGCCTCTTCGATGTGCTCCATGACCCCGCCGATATAGACATCCTTTCCGTCGCAGACCACGTCGACATCGGCCTCGATGGCGCCTTCCAGGTACCGATCGATCAGGACCGGGAACCCGGGGCTGGCCCGCATAGCGGCGTGCGTGAAGGGTACGAGCTCGTCACCGTTATGCGCCACCATCATGGCGCGTCCGCCCAGAACGTAGGAAGGCCGAACCATGACCGGATAGCCGATACGCGCCGCGATCTCGATCGCCTCTTCTACAGTCACGGCTGTGTCGCTTTCCGGTTGGCGCAATCCCAGTGATTCAAGCAGTTGCCGGCAGCGCTTCCGGTCCTCGGCAATATCGATACTGTCTGGGCTGGTTCCCATAATCGGTACGCCCGCCTTCAACAGCGGCACGGCGAGGCTCAGCGGCGTCTGCCCGCCCATCTGCACGACAACTCCCTCGGGCTTCTCCCGCTCGTAGATGTTCATGACATCCTCGAAAGTGAGAGGTTCGAAGTAGAGCTTGTCAGAGGTGTCGTAGTCGGTGCTGACAGTCTCGGGGTTGGAGTTCACCATAAGGGTCTCGAAGCCGAGCTGGCGCAGGGCTTGGACGGTGTGGACGCAGCAGTAATCGAACTCAATGCCTTGTCCAATCCGGTTGGGGCCGCTGCCCAGCACGATCACCTTGCGGCGGTCGGAGGGACGGGCCTCGTCGGTCTGCCCGTAGGTTGAATAGTAGTAGGGCGTGTAGGCCTCGAACTCGCCTGCGCAGGTATCGACCAGGTGGTACACGGGCACGATGCCTTCATGCAGGCGCTGCGCCCGAACCTCGGCTTCGGTGGCAAGTTCACTGTACAGGGCCGCAATCTGCGCATCCGAAAAGCCGTCGCGCTTTGCGCGCAGCAGCAGATCGCGCGGCAGTGGTTCGCCGTGCGGCGCGGCGAGAATTTCGTGTTCGATTTCAATGATCTGCGCGACGTTGTCGATGAACCAGGGGTCGATGCCGGTCAGCTCGTAAATGCGCTCCACCGACAGGCCGTGTTTGAGGGCGTGCTTGATGCGGAAGAGCCGGTTCGGCTCCTGCAGGCGAAGCCCGGCCTCGATATCTGGTGTGCCCGCCACGCGGGCCTCGGCCTTCAAGTCGAGCCCATCCACGCCGATCTCCAGGCCGCGCAACGCCTTCTGTAGCGCCTCTTTGAAGTTGCGCCCAATGGCCATCGTCTCGCCGACCGACTTCATGCTCACGCCCAATGCCGCCTCGGCACCGCTGAACTTTTCGAAGGCGAAGCGAGGGATCTTGACGACGCAGTAGTCGATGGTCGGTTCGAAGCAGGCCGGTGTTTCGCGGGTGATGTCGTTCGACAATTCGTCGAGCGTGTAGCCGACCGCCAGTTTGGCCGCGATTTTGGCGATCGGGAAACCGGTCGCTTTGCTGGCCAGCGCGGAGCTGCGGGAGACGCGCGGATTCATCTCGATGACAACGATGCGCCCGTTCTCCGGATTCACGGCAAACTGCACATTGGAGCCGCCTGTCTCGACCCCGATGGCGCGCATCACGCGGATCGCCGCGTCGCGCAGCTTCTGGTATTCCGCGTCGGTCAAAGTCTGCACCGGTGCCACCGTGATGCTGTCGCCGGTATGCACGCCCATAGGGTCGACGTTTTCGATGGAGCAGACAATCACCACGTTGTCGTTACGGTCGCGCATCACCTCGAGCTCGAACTCTTTCCAGCCGACCACCGACTCCTCTAGCAGCACTTCGTTCGTGAGGCTTGCTTTCAGTCCGCCTCCCGCGATGCGGAGCAACTCCTCCATATTGTCCGCCGTTCCGCCGCCGGTGCCGCCCAGCGTGAAGCTTGGACGCACGATGATTGGGAAACCGATTTCCTCCGCCACGGCGCGGACCTCGTCAAGGGAGCGGACTGGAATACTGCGCAGGCACTCGATGCCGGCCTCTGCCATGGCCGCTTTGAAAAGTTCGCGCTCTTCGGCTTTGCGGATCACGTCCACTTTCGCGCCAATCAACTCGACGTTGTATTGGTCCAGCACGCCGTCCTTCGCAAGTTGCACGGCCGTGTTCAGCGCCGTCTGTCCGCCCAGGGTCGGCAGGACCGCGTCGGGGCGCTCCTTGGCAATGATTTTGGCCACGGACTCGGGGGTGATCGGCTCGACATAGGTGCGGTCGGCCGTTTCCGGGTCGGTCATGATCGTCGCCGGATTGCTGTTGACCAGAACGACCGTATAGCCCTCCTCGCGAAGGGCCTTGCAGGCCTGCGTGCCGGAATAGTCGAATTCGCAGGCCTGGCCGATCACGATGGGGCCGGAGCCGATGATGAGAATCTTGTGAAGATCTGTGCGTTTGCCCATGTTGCTTTCCCTGTACTGCTATTCCCATTCGATGGTTGCAGGCGGTTTTGAACTGATGTCGTACACGACGCGGTTGATGCCCTGCACTTCGTTGATGATGCGGGAGGAGATGGATTCGAGCGTTTCGTAGGGCAGCCGGTACCAGTCGGCGGTCATGCCGTCGAGGCTCTGCACGGCCCGCACCGCGGCCACGTTTTCGTAGGTGCGGCCATCGCCCATGACGCCGACCGACTGGATCGGCAGGAGCACCGCGAAGGATTGCCAGACGTCGAGATGGTTCGGGAGTTTGCGAATCTCCTCCTGCACGCGCAGGTCGGCCTGCTGCAAGAGCGTAACCCGTTCGGGAGTCACTTCGCCGACAATGCGCACGGCAAGGCCGGGGCCGGGGAAGGGCTGTCGGTCCACCAGTTCGCTAGGCAGACCCAGTTCGCGGCCAAGCAGGCGGACCTCGTCCTTGAAGAGTTCGCGCAGGGGCTCGATCAGCTCGAAATGAAGGTCATCCGGCAGCCCGCCAACGTTGTGGTGGCTCTTGATGGTGACGGAGGGGCCGCCCAGCGGGGAGACGCTCTCAATGACATCGGGATAGAGCGTGCCTTGCGCGAGGTAGCGAACCTCGCCGAGGTTGCGGGCTTTCTCTGAGAAGACATCGATGAAGGTGGCCCCGATGATCTTCCGCTTCTGTTCGGGGTCCACGACGCCGCGGAGCCGGTCGAGAAAGAGATCGCCCGCCCGCGCCACATGCAGATCGATACCGAACGCCTCGCCAAACAGCGTCTCGACCGTTTCCGCTTCGCCGTGCCGCAGCAGTCCGTTGTCGACAAAGACGCAGTGCAACTGTTCGCCGATGGCTCGATGCAGCAGGGCGGCCACAACGGACGAATCCACACCGCCACTCAAGCCGCAGAGCACGTGGTCCGAGCCGACCCGTTCGCGGATCGCGGCAGTGCTCTCGGAGATGAAGTGCGACATGGTCCAATCGCCGCGACATGCGCAGGCATCGAAGAGGAAATTGCGGAGGATTTGCTTGCCCTGCGGCGTGTGTACCACCTCGGGATGGAATTGAAGGCCGTAGAGGTTCTTCTCCAGGTGCGCCATGGCGGCGACTGGACAGGTTGGCGTGTGCGCGAGGGCAATGAAGTCGGGCGGCAGCGTGAGGACCTGGTCGCCGTGGCTCATCCAGACATCGGCCCGTTCGGAGAGCCCATCAAGAAGGCCGCCTGCTTCGAGTCGTTGAATGGTGGCTTTGCCATATTCGCGCCGGTCGCCGGGACGCACGGTGCCGCCCAAGGTCTGGGCCATGAGTTGCATGCCGTAGCAGATACCGAGCACGGGGATGCCGAGATCGAAGAGGGCGGGATCGCAACGGGGCGCGTTTTCGACCGAGACGCTTGCCGGCCCGCCGGAGAGAATGAGGCCGAGCGGTTTTCGTGCGGCGAGTGATGCGGCCGTGGTGTCGAATCGCAGGATTTCGCAGTAGACGTTCAGCTCGCGCACGCGCCTCGCGATGAGCTGGGTGTATTGCGACCCGTAGTCGATGATGCCAATCCACTCGCCGATCATGTGAGGCGCCGTCCTTTGTGCCATCCGCCCTCTGTAGCCTTGCGCGGCAGGTGCGGAAGATTCATGCAGTGAGCCCACGAATCTGATTCACCCGCGACGCAAGGTCGCGGGGGTCTGCTTGCGGAATCGGGTTTGAAGCGCCGTCCGTCCCCTGCCGCCTTGCGCGGCAGGAGCGGAAGACT
>SLOV01000182.1 GCA_007132345.1 Kiritimatiellia bacterium | reverse complement strand
TACAGCTTCGTGATCATCGGACGGCGCCCGCCTCCGTCGCGACCCCCGCCGCGACCGCACTCGGCCAGGCGGGAAGTGGCCGCCCCAGCAGCGTGGAGAGCCGGGTCGCGTCTGGTGCGTAGAAAGTGGCAAGCTCCTCGCGGAGCCCTGCGGGGATGACTGGCTTGCGGTCCGGTAAAAACCGCCGCAACAGATGCCGCTCCGTCACGATCACGCCCGCCTTGGCCAGCCAGCGGGCGTTTGCCCGCATGCCCTTGAACGTCCACCATTCGCGGGACCCAGGGCAATACTCGATCCAGAGCCGATGAAAGGGCGGCTGCCGGAAGATGCGGATGCGCGTGAGGTTGTAGACCGACTGTTTCGGCCGCTCATGCAGTGCTTTGGTGGCGAATGACGTATCGATGCCCAGCAACGCATACACTTCGGCGACCCACGCGGCCATGTCGGCGCGCTGTTCCTCGAAGAACCACACCCTGATCTGCTGCTCGGGGAAATACTCCCGGTAGCGGGCCAGCGCCGCGCCGTACTCTCCATAGCTCAGCAGTTCGCCGGCATGTGGGTAGGTGTCGTTCCAGGTTCCGTCCAACACCTTGCGCAGGCCCTCTTCCGGCGGCAGCACGGGGATGTAGGCCATCTTCATGTACCAGTAGTAGGCGGAAATCAGCCGCTCCACGGGATCACGAAGGAGCGCCAGAAGAAGGCTCTCCGGCGCGTGATGTCGAAGACGAGCGGGGCACTCCGGCCGGCCCAGCAGGTCGGCTCGCTTAAATCCCCAGATGCGACCCGCCGCAATCCGTTGCTGCTCGTCCATCCAGGCGTCGGTACGGGCCTCATCGTAAAAAGGGTCTTCGAAAAGTTCGGTCTCGCTGCCCGGCATATGCACCGCCGGGTGCTGACGCAGGCAGCGGTGCAGCAGCGTGGACGCGGATTTCTGCGCGCCGAGAATTGCGAAATGGGGAGCGGCCTTCATGCTCGTTCGTCCAGCAGCCGGCGAATCAGGTTCTCGTAGCCACCCACCGCCGCCTCTTCGGAATAGCGACTCAACCAGGCGTCCAGGCCGGGCGACGGCGCGGGCGCATCCAGCGCCTCGCGCAGTGCCTCCGCAAAGGCGGCATCGTCGCCGACCGGCACCAGCCGGCCGAACCGGCCGCCATCCAGAATCTCCGAGGGCCCCGACGGGCAATCGGTACTCACTACCGGGCAGCCACAGGCGAGCGCCTGAATCAACGCTCCGGGCAGACCTTCCCACGCCGACGACATCGCAAAGACGCCCGCCCGCTTCATGTAACGGAACGGGTTCAGGTCAAAGCCCGGCAGCGCCACTTCGTCGCCGATCCCCAACTCCCCGGCCAGGGCCTCCAGTTCCTGGCGAAGGGGGCCTTCGCCCAGGATCATGAGGCGCGCCTCGCGACGCGTGCGCAGGTGTTTAAAGGCGCGGAAGAGCATGGGGTAATCCTTCTGAACCCAAAGCCGCCCCACCGCCAGCACCACCGGCGGTGCGCCGGGCGCAAACCAGGGATGCTCCAGGGGCGCTTCCGCCGCCTTGTAGAGGTCCGGCCCGATCACCGGATTGTTCAGCACCTCGATCTTCGATTGCGGCACGCGGAAACGCTCGGCGAGGTCCCCGGCTACGCCTTCGGAGACGGCCACTACTGCGTCCGAATGGCGGTAAATCCACGGCATGCTCCGGCAGGCGAAGCGTACCCCGATCGGCAGCCCGGCCTGCCGCTCCCGGCCCATGTGCGCGCTGTCCTGGCTCAGGTTGTTGTTCTCGCGCATCACGAGAACCGGCCTTGTCTTGGTCGTCTTCCCCGCTACAAAGGCGGCGAAACAGGCGTTGGCGATGGTGGAGACGATGCAGGCGGGGCGCGATTCGCGCACATAGTTCCGCAGGGGGCGCACGGCACTCAATACCCGGTCACACGCCAGATCGACAAGCCGGACCGGCGCCTTGATCTCTTCCAGGTAAGGCCCCACCTTCTCCGCCAGTACCAGGTCCACCGGCCAGCCACGGGCCGCCAGGCCATTTGCCACATGCACCATCGAACGCTGCGCGCCACCCCCGCCCCCTTTCGCCAGGTGAGGGAGAAAGATGGCAATTCGCGGATTGGGTGTGGAGCTTTGTTCAGGCATGAGGACCAGATCGGCTGCGGCATTTCCGGCAGAAACAGCCCCGCTATATGCGTGATGCCCGGACCTTAGGCAAGCCCCGAAACCGGCTCTTTCCGCCTTTACAGGAGACGAAACCAGCTTATACCTTACCTCAGCCTTTTCGCCCCCTGCTTCCGGCTATCCCCGCCCCATGCCGGCGCGGCGGCTGAATTGCGGTTCTGACTGGCATTATGCTCGACCAACGCATCAAGTTTATTCTTGGCATCATCTTTGCCGTCCTGTTCCTCGGTCTGATGGGGGGCCAGATGGCTATTCGCGACCCGAGATTCCTCGCCGTGGCCGCGGCCCTATGTGCCGGGGGCGTCGTGGTCTTCCGCGGGATTAATGTGGAGGGGCTCTCCGCTTTTCAGGCCCTGTTCTATATCCTGTTCCTCATCGTGCTGGTGATCACCTGGACCCCCTTCAAGATGCTGGGCTACCTGACGCCGGTCATTCTCATGGGCGGGCTGATTCTCGGTCTTGCCACGTCCAACGACGCGCGCCCCCTGCTGCGGCTCATTGCCGTCGTGCTGGTCTGGTCCCTCATCACCATTGTCCATAAAGCCTTTACCCCGAACTTCATCACACAGAACTCCATTATTTCCTGGTTCACCTACGCCACCTTCTTTGCGGTCTATATCATCCCCTCCAAGATGCTGGCCTCGCGCCCCCTCTTTTTTAAGATCGCCGGCGCCATGACCGCCATGGTCCTGCTCCAAGCCGTGGTCGGTATCCTCCAATTCGCTTATGGCGCCGCCTTTTCCGGGATGCCCACCCACATCCTCGGCGACTGGGTGGAGGGAACCATCAACCCGGCCTTGCGGACTGGCGGCGGCTATGAATCCGCCATGTTCACCACCAATATCGCGTCTGCCGCGCTCTTCCTCGCGGCGGCATATTTCCGCGGATACAGGAAGTGTCGCTGGCCGCTCCTGCTCGCCCTCATTGCCTTTCTCATGGCCGACCGCGTGCACTTGAGTGTGACGTTAATTGCCGCCGTATTCCTCGCCTACATCTGGTTGCGTCCCCCACTGGCACGCGGCTCTGCCTCGGCCCGGTTCAGCATGGCTGCCGCCGTCGGGGTCGTCCTATTGATCGGCGCCATCGTTTCATGGGACCGCATCGGGCATACACCCGTCAAGATGGAGCAGGTCCGCGCCGGGCGGAATCCCAAGGCTCAACTCTACGAAATCACCCTCAAGACGCTGCCGCAATACTACACCTATTATCCCCTCTGGGGCCTGGGCCCCGGGCAGTTTGCCAGCCGGGCCAGCATCATCGCCGCGGGCTATCTCGGCGCGCTCCCTGCTCCCTTCAAATTCAAGACGTCCGATCCGCTCAACCTGCACGGCATCCCGCTCTGGCAGGATTATTTCTATAACCGCTACCGAGGCTCTCTGGACCGCCCTGCGGCCTCCTGGGCCTCGTTCATCAGCGAGTTCGGCTTCGTGGCCGCGTTTCTCTTGGTCCTCCTGATGATTCGCATTTTGCTCCGTGCGCGAAGCGCCATTCAAACCAAGCTCGACCGTGTCGATGTCTTCTTTCTGGCAGGCAATCTGATCTTCATCTTCTCCCTGGGCATCACCGATTATTACTGGGAGACCTGCCAGGCGGTCTTCATCGGCTCACTCCTCGTCAAGCTGCTCTACGCGAATATCATCTATCGCACCCTGGACGAGTCCGCTGACGAAGGGCAGCCGATCCCCGCACCCTTGCCTGCCACACGGTTCACGCCTTCCGGATACCCATCGGCTGCGGCCCTCTCCCCGCGCACCAGACTGCCGGGCGCCCAGGCCCCGACCCGCCGCACGCCGCACACCCCCACGAGACGCGACGGGCCGCCGTTCCTGCGTTGAACCAAGGCCGCCCTCGAACCCCCGACCGCCCCGGCGATGCACGTTCTTCTCATCCACAACCGCTACCAGCAGCCCGGCGGAGAGGATGCCGTCTTCGAAAACGAGAAAGCCCTGCTCGAAGCCCACGGCCACACCATCGAATGCTACCAGCGCTCAAACGATGAGCTGGCAGGGCTCGGTCCCACCGGCAGACTCCGCGCCGCCGCCGCCACCCTCTGGAGCCGCCGCAGCTATCAGGATCTGATTGCCGTCATCGAACGCTTCCGCCCCGCCGTCGCGCACTTCACCAATACGTTCCCGCTCGTTTCCCCTTCCGCCTATTATGCCTGCCACCGCCGGGGCGTGGCCGTCGTGCAGACGGTTCAGAACTATCGCCTCGTCTGCCCCAGCGGTGTGTTGTTACGCGATGGAGCCATCTGCGAGGACTGCGTTGGCCGCTCCTTCGCCTGGCCGGGCATCCGCCACCGCTGCTACCGGAACTCCGCCGCGCAAAGCGCCACCGTCGCCGCCATGCTCTGGTCGCACCGCCAACTCAAGACCTGGTCGCGGCGCGTGGACCTCTACGTCAGTGCCACCGAGTTCTCCCGCGCCAAACTGGCCGAGGGCGGCATTCCGGCGGACCGCATCCGGGTCAAGCCTAACTTCCTGAATCGCGACCCCGGCGCCGACGGCCGTGCCGCCCAGGGCGACTACGCCCTCTTTGTCGGCCGCCTCGCGCCCGTCAAAGGACTTCGCACCCTCCTCGACGCCTGGCGCGGGCTGCCCGACATCCCCCTGCACATCGCGGGCGGCGGCCCCATGCTCGAATCGCTCTCCCGCGAAGTCGAATCCGAAGAAATGCGCCACGTGCGCCTGCTCGGCTATCTGCCGAATAGCGACATCCCGGATCTCATGCGGAACGCCCGCTTCCTCGTCTTTCCCTCCGAGTGGTACGAAGGGTTTCCCGTCACCATCGTCGAGGCCTTCGCCTGCGGCCTGCCCGTGCTCGCCTCCCGCCTCGGCGGCATGGCCGAGGTCGTCGACGAAGGCGCCACGGGCCGCCATTTCGTGCCCGGCAACGCGGACGACCTCCGCGAACAAGCGCGCGCCCTCTGGCAGGACCACGCCGCCACCCAGGGCATGGGGCAAGAGGCGCGCGCCGTCTTCGAATCGCGCTATACCGCCGAGCGGAATTACGAGATTCTCTCCGCCATCTACGAAGAGGCGATTCAAAGGAGAAAGCAGGCGAACCCATGAGCGCGCCATCCGTTTCCATTTCCACGCAGAGCGACCACGAATACCGTGCGCCGCCCCCTTTCGACCCCCCCTCCGCCTTTCCTGAATCTCCCTTCCCCGGCCGCCTCGACCCCGACAACACCGTCTACACGACCGTCCGCGACGCCCTCCGCCTGCTCCAGCGCGATGCCGCGCACATCGACTCCGCCGAATGGAACCCGCTCGACGGCATCGTGCGACCCGGCGACACCGTCTTCATCAAGCCGAACATGATCGCCCACAAACACGCGCTCAACGACGACTGGGATTACGTTATCACCCACGGCTCCGTCCTGCGCGCCGTCATCGACTACGTCTTCATCGCCCTGCGCGGCGAAGGCCGCATCCTCGTCGGCGACGCCCCACAAACCGACTCGCACTACGACCGCATCATCGAACGAATGGGCCTCGGCGCCATTCGCGATCTCTACCGCGAGGCACACGACTTCGAGATCCAACTCATCGACCTGCGCGACGAGCACTGGATCGAGAAAGACGGCATTTACGTCGAAACCGTCAAACTCCCCGGTGATCCCGCGGGCAGCCTCGCCGTCGACCTGGCCGGAAAGAGCCTCTTCACCGAATTCGATGGGCTGGGCAAAACCTACTACGGCGCCTTTTACGACACGTCCGAAACCAACGAGCACCATCATGATGGCCGCCACGAGTATGCCATCAGCCGCACGCCCATCGAGGCCGATGTCTTCATCAATGTGCCCAAACTCAAGACTCACAAGAAGTGCGGGCTCACCGTCAATCTCAAGAGCCTCGTTGGCATCAACGCCAATAAGAACTGGCTGCCGCACTACTGCATCGGCGGCCCGGAAGACGGCGGCGACCAGTTTGCACCCGGCGCCGGCGTAAAGGGCCGCCTCGAAAACAGCATCGTGCTCGCCGCCAAGAAGCGCCTCCTCAAAGAGGGTAGCCTCATGAAAATCGCCGCGCGCAGGCTCAAAAAACTCGGCTACCGCATCTTCGGCAGCACCGAAGAGGTTGTCCGCTCCGGCAACTGGCACGGCAACGATACGGTCTGGCGGATGTGCCTCGATCTGAACCGCATCCTGACGTACGCCAACCCCGACGGCACCCTGCGCGCGCCCGGCCAGGCGAAACGGTTCTTCTCCATCGTGGACGGCATCGTTTCCATGGAAGGCAACGGCCCCGTGGCCGGCACCCGCAAACCGACTGGTCTCATTGTGGCCGGCGATAACCCCGTCAACGTCGACGCCGCCTGCGCGCGCCTCATGGGCTTCGATTACGAGACCCTGCCCCTCATCGCCCGCTGTTTCGAAGAGCACCCGCTCCCGCTCGTCGACGTCGATTACGAAACTCTCACCGCCGCCAGCAACCACGAGGCATGGAGTGGCCCACTCTCCGACTGGCCGTCCGATTCCCTGTTCCACTTCAAGCCCCACTTCGGATGGGTCAATCGTATCGAACTCCGCCGCTGATGTCCTACCACTCCTCCATCAAGCAGCGCATCTACTACAGCCTGCCGTACCCGCTGAAATGCGGTTTCGCCACCCTTTACGGCGTGCAGCAGCGGCGCGCACGCTACGGCGAAGCCTTCCGGCGCACCCTCAATGCGCTGCGCGAATCGCAATACTGGACCACCGCCCAGCACCGGGAAGCGGAGCGGCGCACCCTCGCCGAATTCCTGCCGCGCGCCGTCATGAGCGCGCGCTACTACCGGCTGCATGCCGACTACGCCCGCTGCAAGGGACCCGACGACCTGCCGCACCTCCCGATTCTGGAAAAGAAGAGTGTCCAGGAATCGCTCGAATCTTTCTACGCGGACGACTTTCGCAAGATGCCCCACCAGTGGGGCCATACCAGCGGCACCACCGGCCGCGCCCTCGTTTTTCCGATTCATCGCAACTGTTTCGAACGCGAGTACGCCTTTCGCGCCTTGCACTATGGCTGGGGTGGCGGCGACCTCACTGCGCGCGACCGCTTCGCTTTCTGCAGTGGACACCCCGTTGCGTATCGCGACCGCAACCAGCCGCCTTTCTGGGCGCGCGATCTCGCCAACAACTGGCTGCTGCTCTCTTCCTACCACCTCAAGCCCGACAACCTCGCCGCCTACATCCGCAAGCTGGAGTCCTTCCAGCCCGTTGTCCTGGGCGGTTATCCCTCTTCGCTCTACCTGCTCGCGCTCGCCTACCAGCGCCATGGTCGCGGCAAGCTCCGGCTGCGCGGCGTCTTCACCGCCTCCGAAACGCTGCTCGACCATCAGCGCCCTGTCATGGAAGAGGCCTTTGGCGTCAAAGTCTTCAACTGGTACGGCAACTCGGAGATGTGCGGACACATCACCCAATGCGAAAAAGGCCGACTGCATGTGCGCCACGAGCACAGCTTCCTCGAAGTCGTGCACCCCGACGGAACGCCCTGTGGCCCTGGCGAAACCGGTCATATCGTCGCCACCGGCTTTCATAATCCCGCCTTTCCCCTCATCCGCTATCGTGTCGGCGATGAAGTCACGCTCTCCCGTGAAGACGCCTGCCCATGTGGCCGCGGCGGCGTTCTCGTCGAGCGCATCGAAGGCCGCAAAGAAGACTATGTCGTTACGGCCGACGGCCGTCTCATCGGCCGCCTCGACCATTTATTCAAGGACAGCCTCCACATTGAAGAAGCCCAGATCGTGCAGGAAGAAGCGGGCAAAGTGATTTTGCGCGTCGTGCGGCGCCCCGACTACACGCACGACGACGAAGAGGCCGTCCGCAAACAGGCGCAGCTCCGGCTCGGCAGCCAGACCGATGTTCGGTTCGACTATGTCGATGCCCTCGAACGAACCGCGGGCGGCAAGACCCGCTTTGTCATCTCGCACATCAACCAGCAGGCCTGGATCGACCAACTGCGCCAGGCTCCCGCCGCGGCTGCGGATCACTCCTCTAACCCATAAAGAATCCGAGCCATGGAGGGCGGAGTTACACGGACGTGAGTGCCCCCGTTGCCACGTGAGCCGCGCCGCGTGGTCACGTTCCGCGACACGCGGTCACGTGATTGGCCGCGGCAACGTGGCCTCACGCGGGTGGGACAACGTCCCTCCTCACGGGGGACGCCGTCAGCGCCATCTTTACGATCACAGCGCCCAGCGGGAGCAGGATGCTCCCGCCACTTTGGTG
>SLOV01000263.1 GCA_007132345.1 Kiritimatiellia bacterium | reverse complement strand
GGGATGGGGGTGGTTAGAGATTCAAGGCACCAGCCATGGTTTTATCCGAGCACGAAAACGAAAGCCCGCATTTCCATGGATCTGTTCGGGCTCGTGCAACTCTGTCAATAGGCGCCGCAAACGCCGCGAAACGCAGTCAGCAATTCTCATTATGGCCCTTGCCGCCTGAAGGCGGGACTACAAACGGGCGAAAACCCGGCGGAAAACCGTTCGTAGTACCTGCTTCAGCAGGCCCGAAGGACCCGTTCCGGGCCATAATGAGAATTGCTGAAAACCAGTCTCGCAAGCTTGACGGGAATACAGCTATACGGTTAGCTTGCTCATATGAAAGCAACCATGAATCTGCCGGATGAGCTTTATCGAAAGGTCAAGGCGCAGAGTGCATTGCGCGGCCAGCCCGTGCGCGAGGTGGTCATTGGTCTCCTCGAGGACTGGATTTCCTCGGGCGCGGCGGAACTCCCTGGCAAAGACAATCCGACGGAGGCGTCGACTCTGCCCAGTTGGTTCGGCGGCGCGGGCAAGTACGCGAAGCGTGTTCATCGCCACGACCTCAACTCCGTTCGCCGCAGCATCGCCCGCGGCCGGACTCGCGAGGGTGAGAGTACTCCCAACCTGGAAGGAAGCGCTTGAGAGTCGGGCTCGACACCTCCGTTGTTCTCCGACTACTGACCGGCGAACCGGAGATCCAGGCCCGGCGAGCCCTTTCGGAAGTGCAAGAAATCCTGCATCGTGGAGGCGCTTTGCTGATTTCGGACCTGGTGATTTCCGAAGTCTATTTTGCGCTCCAGTATCACTATGGCATGCCCAAAGCCGAGGCTCTCCAGATCCTCGCCGATTTCCTGAATGACAGTGGGGTCAAAGCGATCGGGGCCGCCGCAACAGTTCTCGCGCTGCCGGGGTTAGCAACCGCAAAACCTGGCTTTGTCGATCGCCTGATCCATGCGGAATATACTCGCTCGACCGCACAGATGATGACGTTTGAAAAGCCAGCGGGGCGATTGCCGGGAACCCGGGTTTTGTAGACTGTAGACCATAGACCATGGACCATGGACCATGGGACAACGGGACCAGGGGACTATGGGACAAGAGGACCTTTGTCGCCCGTCTTTGTTACTGCCCTTTGTCGGCAGGTTCACGGCTGACCGTGGTTGAACAAGGCCGCTGCCGCCAACCACCTGCAAGCGTTGGCCTTCTGTGCTACCTTGCGGCATGCATCGCATGGAGGGTTGGATCTGTTGTAGCTGGTGCCTGGCGATTCTGTCGGGCGCAGGGGGTGCCGTATATGCCGCGGCCCAATCGCAGGCACCGCAGGAGAATGCGGCAGAGATCCTGCGGGAAGCCTTTGCGGTGCTGGAGTCGGTGAATCCGGAATTCACCGGAGTGGTCGACGCGGATGGCATTCTATTGGATCCGCGCGTTCCGGATTGGCTGGACCAGATGAAACCGGCGTTTGTCCATCTGCACCGGGCGGCCTCCCTTCCAACGGCCGACTGGGGCTTGGATTTCTCGCAAGGTCTGGACGTGGAACTTCCGCATGCGAGCCAAATGCTGAGACTCATGCGGATGGCTGTTCAGGAAGCCAGGAGACAATTGCCGAACGACGCCCAGGCTTACGTGTCGACGTTGATGGATGCCTTGGCGGCCGGTTTCCATGTGGGTGCCGACGGCAGCACGCTCGGTTTGCTAGTAACTTCTGCGACCGAGAAGACCATTTTAGGCGCCATTTCTGCCGATATTCGCTCGTTGGACCAAGCGGCGTTGGATCTATTGCAAAGGCGCAGGCAGCAATTGCCCAATCAGATTGATATCGAACAAATCTTCCGATACGAGGTGGAGTTTTACCGATCATGGATGGATCGTCTTAGGGGGGAGATCGTGGCGGCTGCCCGACTAAAAATGGAAGAGGGCGCCTCGGTTGGAGTTGAAGAGGAGATCGCTGACCAGATTATTCCTATTTCCTCTGGCGGCAAACTCGCCAACGACCTGCGAATGGCGTCGATGGTGGTGGCGGAGGGGCGCCCGATTCGAATCGGCCTTGAGTACCGGGGCGGCAGCCTGTTGTTGTCACCCGGCGACACAGACGAGGGCATTGAGTTAATCTCGGCAAATTTCGAGAGCGGGCAAGCGGTTGTGGCTCGCGGCGGCGAAATGGCGTTGATCCATCTCCGGTCGCGGGAGATTGTTCCGCTGGAGCTGGCGGTGGCCTGGAAAGAGTTGGCGGAGCTTTGGTATGGCGAAGAGGAAGCAGAGAAGGTGTTGGCTTATGCTCAGCAAACGGGTCTTTCGTTGTTGGCTGTCTTCGACGAAGCAGAAGCCGATACCCGACAGCATTTCGGACTGCATGGATTGTCGATCGAGGAAGCCGTCACCCGTAAGGCTGAACTTGTGTCCGGCCCTGGTGCGCTGGTCAATCCGCTGTCCCGAAGCCAAATGCGCACTGGCAAGCGAATTCTGGAGAATATGCTGCGGGACGAATTGTTCGGGGACCTGTTCGAACTGGCGCTTCAGGCGGCCCGAGACGGTGTTCCTGTGAAAGAAGCCGCGGAATTCGCCGGCATTGCCTACGAGGAATCGGAATCCGGACTGATGCTGCGCGCGGACGATCCGTTCGGGGGCAAGCCGATACAGCTACGCGTGGGACGATAACGTGGGGCAGGTCATCCGCATCCCGACTCCGTCCCGAAACGACGCGATGCGGTTCACCCGGTCGGCAGAAGGTCAACACGGCGTATCCGCTGCGGGAACAGGGCGGAATGACGGGAAGATAGCGCAATTGCTTGCTCGATAACGTGTTGCACCAGGAGGGTTGACGACCCATCTGCCGCGTAATACTATTATGTTATGAAATCACATATAAGTGCTACGATTGACCGGAGGCTACTGGAGGATCTGGCCCGGTTCGGGCGGGAGGAGCATCGGTCCCGCAGCCAGATCATCGAGCTGGCATTGGGGGAGTTCCTGGGGAAACACCTGAAGTCCGGCGACGCCGTTGTGACCTCCGATAGCCGCTTCGATGGGGCCTTCAGCCGGGAAGAAACGTATGCGCGTTGAGGCGGTGACCGGACGCGTCCTGGTGGACACCAACGTCCTGATCTATGCCACCCTGGCTGCTGATCTTCGACACAAACGTGCACTGGACGTGTTGAGCCTGCGGCATCGCCGGGGAGTTGAACTGTTCGTATCCGCGCAGAACCTCGCCGAGATGTATCCCAACCTGACCGGCCCGAGGAACCAGCCCCCGGACAGCCCCGCCCTGGCACGGGAGAAGATCCGTTCTCTTTCGCGCCTGCGGGGGTTGACGGTATTACCCATCACGTTGGAGGTGGTCGATACGGCGCTTGATCTCTGCGTGGAGGGCGCCGTGACGCGACAGGGATATTTTGACCGGCAGATTATCGCCCTGATGAAGCGCGAGGGTATCCCCACGATTCTCACTGAGAACGTGAAGGACTTCTCGGGCGTTGCGGGGATCACGCCGATTAACCCGTTCGACGGACACCGTAGACCGTAGACCAGAGACCGTAGACCGTAGACCGTAGACCGTAGACCAGGGACCACAGGACCACGGGACCACAGGACCACGGGACCACAGGACCACGGGACCACAGGACCACAGGACCACAGGACCACGGGACTATGGGACAAGAGGACCTTTGTCGCCCGTCTTTGTCGTGAACCTTTGTCGATGCGGGATCCGGGATGCGGGTATTGAAATCCTCTGTCGTCCCGCTTTGTCGGAACTCCTTGTCGATACGAGGTGCGAGGCGGAGTCCCACGCTTCGCGGGAGGAGACGAGCGATTCAACGGAGCTGAGGGCCACAGCGTAGCGGGTGTGTTGATTGATTCAAGCCGTGCCGTGGCCTCCTGCGATCCAGCGCTGTGCACAATTGTATGGTGAAGGACGGGGCCGTCATCCGTTGAGTTGCCGGGGGTTCAAGAACCCCCGCAACAAAGCGCTTTCAAGAAAGCGCACTCCACATCTTGGAGCAAGTGCGGGTTCTGGAACCCGCTTTCTTGCGCGCCTTTTCGAAGGCGCGCTGGTGCTTGGACATTCCGCCCGCATGCCGAATAAATCGACACACCCCAGCCGCTGCGGCTACGAGCGGGGCGTCGACGAAGAGGATTCTCCCGTGCCACATCACGCGGCGCGCCGGGGAACCGGGTTGGGCGCACGGTGAAACGTTATGGGCATGCACTTGGCCCGGCTGGGTAGGATGCCAACGCCTGTAGGAGTGGGACTCCCGTTTCGAGGGCGTCGCGAAGCCGGGATTGGCGCTCCCGGATCGACTCGAAGGCCTCGGTGGATAGGGTGCCATTGAGATGGAGGTTGGACGCTATGCGATCCTGCACCTGAAAGGCGCGCTCGAGGTTCGCGCCCGCCAACGCCTGCCGCGGGGCGGGCAGCAGACTGCAGAGGAGGATGATCTCGAAAGGATCCAGTTCGTCCGGTGCGATGGAGAAGTAGTGACGCGCCGCGTTCGTAATGCCCCACACGCCTTCGCCGTATTCGACAATGTTCGCATAGAGTTCCAGAATGCGCTGCTTGGAGAGATCCCGATCGAGCCGCATGGCGATCAGGATTTCGACAAGCTTGCGATGCGGGGTCCGGTCCGGGGCCAGAAAAAGGTTCCGCGCCAGTTGCTGCGTAATGGTGCTGCCGCCGCCGCTCGGACGGGCGCGGAGCCAACGTCGCGCAGCCCTTCGGGTCGTGCGCCAATCGACCCCGTTATGCTGGAAGAACCGGTTGTCTTCCGCGTGAACCAGCGCCTCGAAAAGAAGCGGCGGCAAGCCAGGCAGCGGGGTCCAGGACGGCTCGGTCTCGCCGAGCGTCGGGTTCTCACGGGTCCAGAGCGATCGGTAGGCCGTATGTTCCGGGTTGGTTTTTACCAGAAACGCCACATCCGGCAGGCGGGCCCAGATGGAAAGGCCGTACGCAGCGCATCCGGACAGAACAATCCCCAAGGCGGCCCGTAGTCTATGGATACGGGCGAGCCTCATGAAGCGCCGACCCCGGGCTGGCGATGGTGGCCCTGTTTCGTACACGGAGTTGTCACCGCCGGCCTTTCCTCGAAAGTGGCCATGCGCTCATGGCGCGTGCCACGCGCATTCGCCGTCGAACCCGCTTGTTCCCGCGCATGAGATCGGGATAGGTCTGCAGCATGGCGCGAGCCGCCTCAAGGTACTCGGCGTATCTGCGCAATTTGAAGAGCGAGCGCGCCAGCTCAAGGTCTTCCAGGTATTCGACCGCGCGGAAGCCCGGACCGAGTTGACGGGCCAGTTCGAAGTCTTCGCGCAGCGCCGCGGTGAACGCGTGGCCTTGCCGAAGTATAGCTGCGTGCTGGTCGCGCGCGGAACGGTCGACCCGTCGGATCCGGTGGGTCACGGCGCCGCAGAACCGGAACGGTACCTGCGCCGTCAACCGCAGCAACAACTCACGATCTTCCATGTTCGTGAGTTCCGGCCGATACATGCCCCATTCCAACATCAGATTGCGCCGCATCAGAAAGGCATTGTTGTCCAGCATCGAAAAATTCGCGAGGTACGCGGGGAGGATCATGCCGCTGAGGTACCGGTCGCCGTTGGGCGTTGCGTGTTTTCGG
The DNA here is from genome assembly GCA_007132345.1 of Kiritimatiellia bacterium. GTDB lineage: Bacteria > Verrucomicrobiota > Kiritimatiellia > SLOV01 > SLOV01 > SLOV01. Next base: position 20,392 of record SLOV01000263.1, on the reverse strand, counting down.
TCTCTTTGTCCGACGCCGTAGGAGACGCCATTAAACGCTGCATCCTCAAGAAACGGTTTCAGTCGCTGGGCCACGCTATCTGGAAACAGCAGGTCGTCGGAATCCAGCATGCAGACAAAATCGGTTGTAGCGGCTCGAACGCCGGCGTTTCGTGCGCGGCTCTTCTCCTCGCGGCGCGGGTTTTGTATCAAATGCACGCGGGCCCCATAGCGGGACTTGACGCGCGCCGCCGAGCCGTCGGAGGAGGCGTCGTCCACGACAACCACCTGCATGCATGGATGGCTCTGGCCAAGCGCCGAATCGACGGCGTCGGCCAACCAGGGCCAACGATTCCGGGTGGGAATCACCACCGCCACGGACACGGGAGGTGTCGCGCTATTGTTCATGGCGGTGCATCTATTGCCTGCGCGGAGCTGCGCGGAATCGTCTTCAGCGGGCGACCGAAGCGGGGTCCCTTGTTCCAGAAATCCTCGACGGTCCGGTGCACGACCGCGCCGGCTACGGAGTATGCATCGTAGACCCAGACCTGCCCCCGTTCGTCGACGTGGTCGAGGAGGGCATTATGGGTGATGCGCCCGTCGCCGTTCACGTCGAAGAAGACGAAGTCGCCGGTCCTGGCTGCATGGATGTCGTCGAGCGGCAGGGTGTTGTATTGGTAGAGCTCGTGTGCGGCGATTTCGGGATAGACCGCTTCGCCATTTCGGAACTGATGCACGCCGAGCTCCCGGTATGCCCATTGAATCAGGCCGGAGCAATCGAAGCCGTTGGTCACCGTGTCTCCGCCCCAGACGTAGGGATGCCCGAGGACGGTTCGGACGGCCCGCAGAAGCTCGTCTTGTTCCGACTGGGTGAGCACAACCTGCTCGTATCGTTCGAACGGTTCCACCGGTTCGGCTTCTGCGACGGGTTGGTACGGCACCTCTTTCCGAGAACAGCCCACTGATAGGAGCAGCAGAAGGGTAACGTTCCAGGCGAAACGAAGCCCCGCCGTGAATCGGCGGTGAGGCGTCAACATGGCGCACCCGCGTGCCAGCGATGCGTGCGCTCCGCGACATCCAGCATGTGCTGTTCGATCTGCGAGAGCTGTCGGTTCAGACGGTACCGGCCCGCGGTCCGCAGGGCCTCGCGCTGCCTGGCGGCCAATACGCCCGGGGTGCGGAGTTCCAGCAAATGGTCCGCGATTCGGTGGGTGTCTCGGGGATCTGGAATCAACCAACTGTCTTTACCGTGGGTCAGGATTTCATGCGCCCCGTTGGCGGTGGAGGTCAATACGGGCCGCCCCGCGCTCAGCGCCTCGACGGTTACATTGGCAAACGCATCGAAGAAGGTGGGCAACACGAGGAGGTCCGACGCATGCAGCAGATCTTCGCTCGGGTAGTGTGTTCCGGCAAAACCTACGCGGCTTGCCACGCCTAACCCCGCGGCGAGTTGTTGGTATGGCCGTGCCTGCCCCCGGCCTGCTACCAGCAATTGTAACGGCAGGTCGGGCGCTGATCTCAGCGCGGCGGCCAACCCGCGAATGGCTTCGGGAAGTCCCTTGCGGGCGTAGTCGTGACCCAGAAAGAGGGCGGTCGTGTGGCGTGTTTGCAGGCCCACGCCGCAAAGCAGACTCTCCCGGAACGTCGCATCGTAGCCGGGACCGGGGCGTGGGGGATCGCCTCCATTGTGGACCACCTCAATCCGCCCGGCCAGTTCCGGGAAATGCAACAGGCAATGCTGCTTCACCATGGACGAATTCACGATGACCCGCCGGAGGGCGGGATGCCGGTACCCGTTCTGTTCCGCGCGCAGGTCGAAGAATCGCTTGATGCCAAACTTCCGCCATGCGGCAGGTGCATGCACGCCGGGGCGTCGAAATCCGGCACGCGCATTCCAATATTCCCGCTCCACCCCGCCCCCGGGACGCAGCATCATCGCCCCCCACGTCTTTTGTTCTCCCCACGTAATGTCTGCTCGTTCATGCTTCAGCGCTCCCGCCAGTGCGTGCGCCGTCACCCAGTCCCAGCTCGCCCTGATGCGCGGGCGCGGCGCGGAAACAGGAACCAGTGTCACGCCGTTCAAAGGCTGCGCATGAATGGCCAGAACCCGAACGTAGTGGCCTTGGTCACGCAGGTGTTTCGCCAGGGCCATGCTGAACTTCTCGGCCCCGCCTTTCGGCGCAAATCGTCGTACCACCATGGAAATGTGCAGATACCTCACGCTTTTCCCGATCCGGTGCCGCGCCCCCCACACGAAAAGTGTGCACGCCGCGGGGCGCAAACTGCGCAATCCGTGCGAGGGTTTCAAGCAGAAAGGGGCGTTGGCAGCGGCGAAGCATCGCCGCGGGGGGGGGGCGAGTTTCCCTGCTTCGCCAAGGCTACGCAGGGCAGGCGGGTTACGGGACTACGGGGCTACGGGACTGCGGGACCACGGGACTACAGGACCATAGGACCATAGGACTATGGGACAAGAAGACCTTTGTCGCCCCTCTTTGTCGCGAGCTTTGTCGATACGGGATGCGGGATACGGGATACGGGATCGCTGCCCTTTGTCGATGCTGGATCCACCTTTGCAGAAGCTACGGCGGACAGGTACGAGATACGCGGTACGGGTGAAGGGCGATTGGCAGGCAGGAGGGATGAGGTTTGCCCGGCACTGTGATGGCAGCAGGGCATCTCTGGTGCTGGGGCGGGAAGGAGGGAGGAGGGCGGAGATCGGAAACCTGAGGGGGGAAGGGGAAGGAGGCTTGCCCGGCACCGTGATGACCGAAGGGCATCTCTGGTGCTGGGGCGGAAGTCGGAGGTCTGAAGTCTGAAGTCTGAAGTCTGAGGTCGGGGCCGATGGACGATAGACGATGGGCATTAGGACTACGGGACAACAGAACCTGCGGGACGAGAAACCCCTTTTCGCGCCTGACCGGCCACGCTTTAGCGGGTGTGTTGATTGATTCAAGCCGTGCCGTGGCCTCCTGCGATCCAGCGCTGTGCACAATTGCATGGTGAAGGACGGGGCTGTCATCCGTTGAGTTTCCGGGGGTTCAAGAACCCCCGCAACAAAGCGCTTTCAAGAAAGCGCACTCCACATCTTGGAGTGCGGGTTCTGGAACCCGCTTTCTTACGCGCCTTCTCGAAGGCGCTCTGGTGATTGGACATTCCGCCCGCGCGCCGAGTAAATCAACACTCCCTAACAAGTGCGGCTACGATCGCGGTTACGACGAGCGCAGAGACGGCCTGCGTACGTCTAACGTAATTGAACATCACCGGAACCGTGGCCCAGCGTCCCAAGCTGGTGACGCAAGAGGGCAAGGAGGTCTCCAGACGTTCCCACGGGGAAGGACAGGTGCCGGGACAAGGCCGTGTTGCCCAGCAGGTGCTTCTTGTCCAACGTCACCAGGTAATCCACTTTTGCCCTCATGGCATCGGCGACGATCCGGGCATCGCCTGGATGCCCGACTCGTTCTCTCAATTCTTCGACTTGCGCGCGCGGCGCGGGCCTCCCTATCTGCACGCCAGCCTGGTCGAGAAGGAGGCCAAACAGCGCAACGGCATCGGGCGCTTTTTGCCGCAGAACTCCATCTGCTTCGCGAAGCACCTGTCGGCTGACCACCAGCCGGAGCACACCGGCTTCTCCCAACTTGAGGATCAGCCGCGATCCGCCCGTTGCGGAGAGAACGGCAGCGAAGAGCACGCTCGTGTCGATGAAGACACGTTTCCGCTCAACGGTCGGTGCCATAGCGGTTGCGCTCTTCTCGAACCGCCTTGAGGATCTCCTCCAACGCAGTTGGTTTCGCGCCGAACCTGCGGCTGACGCGTTCCGCGAGGCCGTCGATCTGGGAACGCTGCGGGCTCAGAACGAAGACGCCTCCCAGGTCCAGCATGGTAAAGGCATCGCCGGTTTCAAGGTGGTACGCCTCGCGAAGTTCCTTGGGCATGGTGAAAACGCCCCGCTGCCCCATGGTAACAACCGCCGAATCCGCGCTCATGACCTGCCTCCTCGTGGTCTGATTATCTGATACACTGAGGAACCGTGCCTCTGATGGTCAGATAAGTCAAGCGCCAGAGGGGTGAGGGCGGAGGGCTGAAAGCTGAGGGGAAGTCGGGACTACGGGACTACAGGACCACGGGACCATAGGACCATAGGACTATGGGACTACGGGACAAGAGGACCTTTGTCGCCCGTCTTTGTCGCTGCCCGTTGTCGGCAGGTGCGGGGCCGAGCGTAGTTGGCCCTCTTCTTCTTGCCTTTTCCCGCGGCGGGGAGGATCGTCCACGAGTGGGTTTGGTGGTGTCTTCCGCAGAGGAGTAGAAACATGTTAGTTTCCCTGTCTGCATTGGACTTCTCGATCATCATTGCCTACTTCGTGATGGTCTTCGCACTGGCGGCCTGGGTGACGATTCGCGAGCGGCGAGCCAAAGCCCGGGATTACGGATCGGCGGACTACTTCCTGGGAGGCAAGAACCTCGGCTGGTTCGTGATCGGCGCGTCGCTCTTTGCCTCCAACATCGGCTCGGAGCACCTGGTCGGCTTGGCGGGCTCCGGCGCCCGCGGCGATATGCCAGCCGCTCAATTCGAACTGCTGGCCTGCCTGATTCTCATGCTGCTGGGCTGGGTATTCGTTCCCTTCTACATCAAGAGCGGGGTGTTCATCATGTCGGAGTTTCTGCATGATCTTTCGAAGCCCAACTCGATGATGCCGCGTGTTCGCTGTGCGGATAAAAGGACGTCTTGCGGCCTGATGCGGAGACCACGGGACCGCGCGCTTTGCACATGACGCCAGCGTGCGCTTCTGCTATCATGTATTCAACTTACGGAGGCGCCATGAACAACGATGAGTCAGATTCCCGGCAAATCTATATTCCGAGCCATGACGAGACGCGGCTGCGCGAGTTGTTGCTGGTCGCGGAGGAGTTCGATGAGTCGAATGCCGTTTTCCTGCGAGAGTTGAGAGAGGAACTTGACCGTGCCTGTATTCTGCCGCCCGATGAAATCCCGCCGTATGTCGTGACTATGAACACGCGGTTTCGGCTGATCGACCAGGATTCGGGCGAAGAGCAGGTTTTGACGCTGGTCTTTCCCGGCGAGGCGGAAGAGGGACTTCGCAAGCTCTCCATTCTTTCGGAGATCGGGGTATCCGTGATTGGGTTCAGTTCGGGCGACACCGTTCTTGTCCCGTTCCCTGACGGCCCGCGGCATTGTCGGATCGACACGATCTACTTCCAGCCCGAGGCGACGCGGCAATACAAATTATGACGTGAACGCAGGAGGAGGGCATTTCGGATGCTCATTCGCCATACTCTATCTTTCGACAACGTGAGGAGGTTCGAGAATATCGATTAACGGTCTACCGCCGTCGATTCCCTCGGCAACCGTGACCTCAATCATCTCTTGATCCTCGGATCTGCTCGTGACTACTCGCATTTGTTCCATCTGATGCTGTTCTGCCAGAGTGTTGAAGTGCTCCGTCAGGACCGCAATGCTGGCACTGGCAAGTGCCAGGGCATCGCTTTCTGATGACGATACAGCGATTAGCTCTACAAGCGTCGTGTCACGGAATGTACGCGCCTTAATTGTCATGGAGGCATCGCGGGAAACTCCGGCATGTGCGGTAGCCGCATTCACAAAGGCTTCGGTGTTGACGTGGTCAATGACGTCGGAGGTGACCATCTCGCCACTTTCGTGATCGTGAGCGGCGATTAATGCCCTTGCCATCGGCTGGCTGGGCACTCCGCATCCGGCAAGCAGGACTGTCACAGATAGCAGTGTCGCTACAGGTAGGATTGTCTTCATCCATTCTCCTTGTTCAATGTCAGCCGGCAGCGGCGAAGGAGTTGTTCCCTGACTAGACTTGTTAGCTGGGTGATTTCTTCGCTTAGAACGAACTCTATCCGCTTCGCTGTCTGATGTCTTTCTGTTTTCGCCCTTCACCTTGTCGTGGGGCACAACCCGGTTCCTGGTGCCTCGCGTCCGTTTAACTCCGCCCTCCATTGCGTTAGTCCCATCTGGGGTGGAGGGGCGAGTTACACGAGCCCGCGAGAATGCAGGTCCACCCGGCACCAGCAATTCTCAGTATGGCCCTTGCCGCCTAAAGGCGGGACTACAAACGGGCGAAAACCCGGCGGAAAACCCTTCATAGCACCTGCTTCAGCAGGCCCGAAGGACCCGTTACGGGCCATACTGAGAATTGCTGACCCGGCACAATCGGTCGTGTTCCCCGTCGGCGGGGTGCATGGCCGGGCGTTCATGTGCATGCAGCACATTAGGAAATCGCATGTAGGGCGCGCGCTTGCGCGTCTCCTCTGGAATAAATCGGAACACCCGAGAAGGTGTGAGTTCTCCCCTGCGAATGCGTGATGGGGAGCTATGCCGCGCCGCCGCTGCGTGGCCGGCGATGCCATTCGACCTGGGCGGTGAGACCCTCGCGGACGCCGACCATGGGCTCGTAGCCCAGGCGCTCGCGCGCCTGGGTGATGTCGGCCTGGGTGTGCTTCTGGTCGCCGGGACGCGGAGGCTTGCGCTCGATGCGTGCCGTGCAGCCGGTCAGTTCTTCCAGCAAGGTCACCACCTGATTCAAAGAAACGACTTCTCCGCCACCCACGTTGAAGGTGCGGCCCAGTGCCGCCTCGCGATGGGCCGCCGCGAGCATGGTGGCACGGACACAGTCGGAAACGAAGGTGTTGCTGCGCGTCTGCTCGCCGTCGCCGTGCATGGGGAAGCTCTCTCCGTTGAGCAGGGCTTCGATCAGGAGGTGATAGGCCATGTCGGGGCGCTGGCGGGGGCCATAGACGGAAAAATAGCGGAGAATCGTGAAAGGGACGCCGAAATTTGCGTGATAGGCATGACAGAGTCCTTCCGCCGCGAGCTTGGTGATGCCGTAGGGCGAGAAGGGATGTAGCTCACTGGTTTCGGGGCCGGTCGCCTCGCGGCCATAAACGCTGGACGTGGAGACGTGAATGAAGTGGGGCACGTTGCGGTCGCGTACGGCGTCGAGCAGGCGCTGCGTGGCTTCCAGGTTGCAGGAGCTGTAGAGCTGGAAGTCGCTCCAGCTCTTGACGAGTCCCGGCATGGCGGCCAGGTGAAAGACCGCGTCGCAGTCGGCCACGATCTCATGCAGTGGGTCGGCACGCAGATCGGCTTCGATGAAGGAGAAGCCCTCGCGATCTCGCAGTGCGGTCAGGTTGGTCTCTTTGGCGGCGCGCGGGTAATAGGGAATAAAGCAGTCAAGGCCGACCACGCGATGGCCCTCCGCAAGGAGCGCTTCGCAGAGGTGGGAGCCGATAAAACCCGCGGCACCAGTAATCAAGTATTGGCTCATGACCGGTGGGCTCGAACAAATAGGAAATAAACGGGCGTCAGCATTGCGTGCATGCGCGGGAGTAGACCACGAAGCCACGCGGGTTCGCGAGTCTTTTTCTCCCGCTACGGCGTGCCCAGAATGTCCGAACGCACGCGCCGCGCGCGCTCTGCTTCGATCTCGGTGAAGATGGGCGTTTGCCCGAAGCGCTGCTCGGCGATCTCCAGCTTGTCACGCGCTTCGATGGGGCGATTGTTGCCGAGATCCTCCTCGATGGCGGTCAAGGCACGGAGGGCGGCGAGGTTGAGGTGCGCATCGCGCCAGGCATCCAGCCAGTCGCGCAGAAAGTCGATCCGATCCGGTGGCAGGGTGAGTCGTTCCAACTCTTCGGCCGCGTCGTCGTAACGCCCCGCCGCCATGAAGGCCGAGAAGAGGTGCTCTTCTTCGGGCGGCGGTTCGGTGTGGCGCACGAGCCGGACGAGGTTCGGTAGCGAAAGTTCCGAAAAGGGCAGTTCGATTTCGATGGTCGTTCCGCCGCGTTGACTCTCGAGGAGCATGGCCCCGGCGTGAATCTCGGCGATGCGCCCGCGTCGTTCGTCTTCGGCGAGGAGTAAGCCGCGCAGGCGCCCGGCGTGCAAGGGGAGCCAGCGGTAGACGCGCGCGATGGCCAGGGCGCGCAGTTTGTTCTGCTGCATGGCCTGGGCCTCAGGATGATCGGCATGCTGGGCCAGCCAGTCATCGACGCCAGTGCCGACGCCCGGCAGGTCGCGCTGGGCCACATGGCGCAGGACCGTTTCCATGCCCTGGAGATAGGCATGGAACGCCTCCCGCCGCGCCGGGTCGACCGGCGTCTCTTCGGGTTCTTCCCGCTCGGCGATTTCTTCCACCGGCATCTCCGGCTCCAGTTCGGGCTGGGCGGGTTCGGGCGTCTCTTCGGTCGGCCGTTCCCCGCCGCGTAGAGCGCCGAGCCGGGTGTCGCGAAGGTCGCGGAGCGGATCGAAGAGTTGGTGTTCGGTATCGGCCCAGAAGAGGGCGCCGGCGCCAAGCAGGATGGCGGTGAAGATCGCCAGATGGACGGGCCAGCGAGACGGGGTGGCGCGGGCGGGCTTGAGAGGGGATGCGGCCGGGGCCTGGTCGTGGGCGGTTTCGAGTTCTTCCCTGCGGATGCGCATCGGACGCTTGCTGCCAGGGGGGCGCTGCCCGGCGAGATGAGGGATCACCTGGGTGGCGGCGAGATCCGGCTCCGGCTTGGAATCGGGCGCGGGTGTGTCGATCGACGCGAGCACATCGGCCCAGCCTTTGAATCGTTTGTCGGGCCCTGCTTCGATCAGGTCCAGCAAGAGGTGGGCAAGGTCGGCGGCCTGCGCGCGTGTGTCTGCATCGGGGTGCAACTGCGCGACTTGCAGGAAAACGTTACAGACGGCATCGCGGGAAACCTGCGCTTCGAGGGGGTTTCCGGTGACGGTGTGATAGAGCAGTCGGCCGAGAGCGCGAATGTCCATGGGTGGACCCCAGTCGCTGACGCGCTCGGCAGGGTCGGCCGGGTAGTAGGGGTTATCCTCGGTGTCGAGAAATGCGCGCGCCGCGTCGTCGGCCTCCGGCAGGGCGAAGCCGAGGAAGTCGCCGACCTTGATGGTGCCGTCTTCGTCCACGAGGATGTTTTCGGGCCGAAGGTCTGCATGGATCTTTTCCGTCTTGCGATAGGTGTAGTCGAGCGCATCCGCGACGGCGCGCAGGGTGAGTCGCGCCTCCGATGCCGTCATGAGCTGCTTCTTGGCCAAGCGCTCGGCGAGACTGAAGCCGCTGACATATTCCATGACGAGATAATGGGTGCCTTCGTGTTCGCCCGCTTCGATGACATGCACGAGGTTGCCGTGATGCAAAGAGGCTGCCTGCGTCTGCGCGCGGAGCCGTTGGCGGAGTATGGTGTCTTCAGCGGCGACCGGATCGAGAATACGGAGCGCGACAAGCCGGTCGAGCGAAGCCTGTCTTGCTTTATAGATGGCCCCCAGGCGCCGGCCGCCGAGGCGTTCCAGTATTTCGTAGCCGGGAATGGTGGGCCGCTGTTGTTCCTGGTTCATAAGGCGTCATCCGTTTGTTGGGGGTTCACGATCGGGCAGCATCAGGGAACGAGGGTTTCGAGTCGTTCGCGTATGGCGGGGCTCAGGTCGGCATCGAGCAGTTGCTGGAGGGCCTGGCGTCGGAGCTGCGGCAGGGGCGGCAGCCCGACGCGCTCGGTGTGTTCGCCGGGGTGCAACCGCGCCATAAAGGCGTTCCAGGTCTGGGCCGCCATTTCGGACAAACCCGCGGCGCGTGCTTCGTCGCCGAGCGCGTACCAGACGAAACTCTGCGACAGGAGCCCTTCCACCATGGCAATGGCCTCCCGGCGGCCGATGTCATCGAGGCGTTCTCCCAGCATCGCGTCGACCACGAACCCTTCGAGGCCGCGAGGGTGGGCGCTTTCGGGATGGTGGCCGATCATGCGGTTATACAGGCTGCGGGCGTCGGCTGTGCGGTGATACATGTAAAGGGCCTGAATGGCCTGTCCCATAAAGTTGCGCCGTGCATCGTGCATGGACGGGATATCGGGATGGTTCTCCACTGCGCGGTCCAACGCTTCGAGCACGCGGGGCAGCAGGTCGAGGTTGGCGGAGGGGGCCAGGTTGCCCTCGATGTCGTAGAAGGCACGGCCTTCGAAAAAGGACTGCACGAGGGACTGAAAGACCATGCGATCCAGCCGCACGAGGTCGAAGCCGCGCCCGTGCGGCATGCCGCGCCAGGCCCAGTAGATGGCGTGGGAGTGAGCAATTCGCCAGTCGAGCGGCCCGAAGCGCGCGTCGACGTCCGCGAGGTGGGCGAGGTTCATGCGTTCTACTTGCTCCAGTTCGCGCCTGCGCAGGAAGGCGAGTAGCGCGGGGCCGCCCGGTGCCTCGGCGAGGCGGGCGGCGAGTGCGGGATCGGCTTGCTGGCGTTTGAGGAAGGCGGCTGTCAGGGGCTCATGGCCTTCGCGCCGGAGGGTTTGGATCAAATCGTCAACGGCAGGGTCAGCGCGGAGATCGTCGGTACGGGTGGGGGCGGCGAGCAGGTCGTCGAGACGGGCCTCGCCGCCGGGCAGGAGCAGGTCCATGCGGCGCGCGAGCTCCGCCTTGTAGTGTCGATGCGACTGGTCGAGGTCCTGCCCGATTTTGTGGCTGAAGAGCCAGCCGAGTTCCCAGTAGAGGATCGCTTCGCCGGGGTTGTAGCGAATGGCGTCGTTGCGAAGGAGCCGAATGCCATGCTGGACCCAGCGCCACCGGTCTTCGTCTTCGGAGAAGAGCACGCTGATGTTGTAGGCGAGGTTCCAGGCCTGGTAGGCCCAGACGGTGGGGAAGCGCGGTTCAAGGCGGGTGATCCAGTTGGCGAGCTGTACGAGTTCGAAGAAGCGGCCCTCGCTCTGCAGGCGCGAGGCGCGCAGCCAGAGGATGTCGGCGATGATGCCGCGGAACCCGCCGAGGGCGACGGTGGAAAAGGCGACGAGCGGCGGTGCGTTTTCGAGGGGGTCGGCGGCGCCGGGGGTGATGTCGCCGCGCAGCTCGATGAGGCGGGGCTGCATGCTGCCGGAGAGTCCGAAGCCGGCCAGCGCCAGCAGTACGATCAGCAGAGAGACAAGGCCGCGTTTCATGATGCCGCCCCGATCTCGCGGCGCATGAAGAGGAGGCTCCCGAGGAAGCCAATGAGGCCGCTATACAGCAGGATACGAATCGAGAAGACGCGGACCACACCGGACCAGGGAACGTGTCTGCCAACGCTCAGGTCTTCGAAGGGTTGCATGTCGCGCAGTGGCGCGAGCGTCTGGTACATGAGCTGGAAACTGTAGGCGAGCGCCGCGTCTACGGCGCGCGCGGCCAGGGACGGTTCTTCGGTAATGGCCACAAAGACTTCGCGCTCGGCCAGCCCGCGCACATAGGGCGCGGTGGCGAGCATGAGAATGACGAAGAGCGACACGAAAGCGGCCACGGGCAAGGAGAAGAGACTCCCCGCGGTGACGCCGACGGCGGCGAGCAGGCCGAGCTGCATCAACTGAATGAGGAGGGCCCGAACCAGGTTGCCGGCGAAGCCGCCTGCGTACGTGTAGAGGATCAGGCCGTCTTCCGGCTCGAAGAGGACGCTGACGGGGCCATCGAAGCTGTTGCGGAACTCGACGGTGACCGGGCCCTGCCCGGCAAGCGGGGCGGGGTCGAGGTCCACCCGGTGGCGCAGGCCGGACATCACTTCGGTGCGCAGCTCGGCGAAGCGGTCTCCCTCGGCGCGTCGTACGCGCCAGCGGTGCGGGACGAGGGTGGGGGTCGGGTCCGAAGCGGCGAACTGGTAATCGAGGTAGAGGGGCTGGTTGGCGGGAAGCTGGTCGGGCAGCGAGAAGCGGAAGCTCACCGTGGTGTTCGGCGCCACGGTGAAGGCGCGTCGCTTGAGCATGAGCCGCACCTGCCGCAACAGTTCGCGGTCGGAAACGGTCGCGTCGGGGCCAAGGCTGGCCTTCACTTCGGGTAGTCTGGCCTGCGCCTCCGCTTCGATGTCGGGGAGCGCGGGAAGATGGGGGCGAAGAGAGAGCAGCACCTGGGCACGCAGGGTTTCCCGATCCGCCTCGCTGAGGTCGGAACGATCGATATTCCAATACAGCAGCGCCCCGACGACCACGCCGCTGACGGCGAGCAGAAAGACATTGAGGGCCATGAGCCCGGCCCATTTCCCCAGCCAGACATGGAAGAGCGAAACGGGTTTCGTGACAACCATCTGGAGTTGGCGTTCGGCGATTTCGTCGGCTACGGCGGCGCAGCCGGCCCAGAGCGTGGCCAGGGAGAGAATGAGGCTCACGGCGCCCAGGGTGTAGGTGAGGAAGACGCGCACATAGCCGCCGGGCGTCCCATCGCCTTCCACGGTGAGGGGCAGGCCGACAATCGCAAAGAGCAGCAGCCCGAGCAGCACCAACACAACCCTGGAGCGGATCGCACTGCGAACGGTAATAGCGGCAATCGCGAAGATCTTATTCATGCGGATCGGCGTCGGTGGGCAGGAGGGTTTCCAGCTTGCGGCGGGCCTGTTCCGAAAGATCCTTTCGGGGCTTCGGCGCCTCTTCGTGCGCGGGTGGCTCGGGTGACGGCTCGGGTTCCGAGGGGAGCGGTGCCTTTTCGGTGAGCAACTCTTTGAGGCGGTTGGCAGCGGGTGGCGAGGCGGCCTCGCTGGAAAGATAGTTGGCGACGCCTTCGCTGTGTCGGACGCCCGACGACTCGCCGGTCTCTTTGCGGGCCTGTTCGACGACATCGAGGAAGAAGCTTTCGAGGTCGCGGCGCGGGTGGTCGACGGTGGGGCGGTTGCCCGCAATCCGTTCCATGGCCGCGAGTACTTCTTCGAGTTTCTCCTCGCTGAGGTCGGGGAAGGTCATGCGGTGTTGCTGGCGCACTTCCAGCAATTCCCCGATTTCGCCCTGGGCCTTAATGGTGCCGTTATAGAGAATGGCGACGCGGTCGCAGACATCCTCCACATCGGCGAGGAGGTGCGAGGAGAGCAGGACCGTTTTGCCGCGGCGCGCCAGTGCGAGGATGAGGTCCTTGACCTGCCGCGTGCCGAGCGGATCGAGGCCGGAGGTCGGTTCGTCGAGCAGGACGAGTTCGGGATCGTTGATGAGGGCCTGCGCGAGGCCGATACGGCGGGCCATGCCTTTGGAGAATTCGCCGACGAGCCGGTTGGCCGCGTGCTGGAGGCCGATCATCTCGAGGAGCTGATCGGCGCGCTCGCGCCGCTCGCGCGCGGAGAGGTCGAAGAGGCGCCCGTAGAAATCGAGCGTCTCACGCGAGGTGAGATAGGGATAGAGGTAGGTCTCTTCGGGGAGGTAGCCGAGCCGGGCTTTAGCGCGAACATCGCGCGGGCTGCGCGAGAGCACGAGGAGCGAGCCGCGCGTAGGGCGGAGCAATCCGAGAATCATTTTAATGGTGGTGCTCTTGCCGGAGCCGTTCGGGCCGAGCAGGCCGAAGACTTCGCCACGCCGCACTTCAAACGTGATGCCGCGCACCGCGTTGACTTTGGGGCGATACCAGAAGTCGCGGAAGGTCTTGACGAGATTGCGCGCGGCGATCATGGGCTGCGCATCGTTCATGAAAGGGCCTCCGCGTCGGCAGTAAGCAATGTGGCGGGTGCGGTTGCCGGGGTTTCCGCTGCGGCTTCGAGTTCTTCGCCGGCCCGGATGAGCCGGGCGCTGTTGAAGACCACGAAGAGGGTGCCGAGATTGTGAATAAGCGCGGCGAGAATAGGGTTCAGCTTGCCTGCGCCGGAGAGGAAGAGCCCGCCGAGAATGAAGACGAGGGCGAAGCTGAGGTTCTGGTGAATGATGGTTCGCGCACCGCGCGAGAGTTGCAGGAGAAACGGGATGCGCCGCAGATCGTTGTTCATGAGCGCGATGGTGGCGCTGTGAATGGCCACGTCGTTACCCGCGGCACCCATGGCGATGCCGGTGTCGCCGGCGGCGAGGGCGGGGGCATCGTTGACGCCATCGCCCACGACGGCGACGCGGTAGCCGGCTTCTTTGACGCTCCGCACGTAGTCGACCTTCTCTTCGGGCAGACATTCGGCGCGATACTCGTCGGAGCCGAGCGCTTTGGCCACGATATCGGCGAGGGGCTTGCGGTCGCCGGTGACCATGGCGATGCGGCGCACCCGTTGCTCGCGCAGGTTGGCGAAGAGGCGTCGGCTTTCGGGGCGCAACTGGTCCTGAAGCCCGATCCAGCCGAGATAACGGCCACTCCGGGCCACATGCACGAGGCTCAGGTGGGTGGGCTCTTCTTCGGTCGTTTCGGGCGGGGCAATGCCGCGCTCGCGGAGCCAGGTCATACGGCCGACAAGCACGGGTTGACCCTCAATATTCGCTTCAATGCCGCGGCCGGGCGTCTCTTTGAAGCCTTCCGGGGTTGAAAGGGTCAGTTCGACTTCCTGGGCCAGGGTTTGCAGTGCGGCGGCGGCGGGGTGCTTGCTGTATTGCTCGGCGGAAGCGGCGGCGGTCAGCAATTCCTGCGGTTCGACACCCGCTTGCGGCGCCAGGCGGCTGACGCCGAGTTGGCCGGTGGTGAGCGTGCCGGTCTTGTCGAAGACGAAGGCATCGAGGCGCGCGGCGGCTTCAAGGTCGCCGAGGTCTTTGATGAGAATGCCCATACGCGCGGCGGCGGAGAGCGCCGCGACCATCGCGGTGGGCGTGGCGAGAATGACGGCACAGGGGCAGGCGATGACGAGCAGGGCAATGACCCGGCTCCAGTCGTTGGTGAAGAACCAGACCATGCCCGCGAGCATGAGAACGACGGGGGTGTAGTGGACGACGTAGCGGTCGATCAACGACATGATGGGCAGGCGGGTTTGTTCGGCTTCGAGAATAAGCTGGCGCACGCGGCCGAGCGTGGTGTCTTCGCCCACCTTCCTGACGACGAGTTCCACGGCGCCGGTGAGGTTCTGGGTGCCTGCGTAAACGTCTTCGCCGGGTCCTTTATCGCGCGGCAAGGACTCGCCGGTGACGGTGGATTCGTTGATGGTGGTCTGGCCCACCTGAATTTCGCCGTCGGCGGGGATGTTGTCGCCGGGCAGGACCCGCACGCGGTCGCCGACCTTGAGGTCTTCGGCGGCCACCTCTTCCTGGCCGCCGTCGGGGAAGAGGCGCAGGGCGCGGGTGGGGGACATGCGGATGAGGCTTTCGATGGAGGCGTGCGCACCCTCGGCGGTGCGGGTTTCGATGACCTGCGCGATGAGCATGAAGAAAGCGACGAGGCCCGCGGTTTTGAAGTCGCCGCTGACGAGGGCCGCGAGGACGGCGAGCGCGACGAGTTCGTTCATGCGGAGCTGCGCGCGGAGTAGGTCGCGGATCGCGGTGCGGAATATGGGGGCCGCGAGCAGGAGCGCGCCGATGGCGGCGCTGACGTCGCCGGCCGGGCGGTTGGCGGGGTAGAGGGCGTCGGCGATGTAGCCATTGAGCACGAAGGCGCTGCCGAGGAAGATCCACCAGAGAAAGCCGGAGGATTTCTCGCGGGCGGCGGCGGGATCGGTTTTGCTGGAAGTTTGCATGAGCGTCAGCGGGTCTGGTCGGTGGGCGTTCTGGGGCGGCGATTGAGGAGGAGCCGCAATTCGCGGCGTCCGTCGCTGCCGGGATGCAGCACGAAGGTTTCCTCGGCGTTGGCGAGGGTGCGGCGAAGGGCGTCTTGCAGCAATGCATCGAGCAAGACGCTGTTTCCGTCGGCGGCCTGTTCGAGCATGAGGGTGAAGGTCTCGGCGTCGGACTGGATCTCGGTCAGGAATCGTTGCCGGTCGGACTGGGCTTCGGCACGCAGGCGTGCGGCCTCGCCCTGGGCTTCGGAGAGGGTCCGGGAGGCGGCACCGCGCGCCTGGCTGATGGCGCGGCTGCGATCCTGTTCGGCTTCGATGACGGCATCGAAGGCGAGGCCGACCTGCACGGCGGGGCCCTGATCGAGCAGGTCGACGCGCTGGAGGGCGATGCCGAGATCGAGGTCGAGCATGCGGCGCCTCACTTCGTGTTCGACGGCGCCGCGGAACCCCTCGAGATCGGTACGCAGCACACTGTCGACATCGTATCGCGCAGCGGTTTTGACAACGGCCTGTTCGAGTTCGTGGCGCAGCAGGGGTTCGATCTCGGTGAAGCCGAAGACGACGCGCTCGGGGTTCTGCAGGGTGTAGCGCATGGCCCAGCGGGAGTGGAACACGTTGAGGTCGCCGGTGAGGGCATACGCGAAGGGTCGGCCCTCAACAGCCCAGCGTTCGACTGCGATTTCCTGGGGAGTGGCACGGCGGACCCAGAAGGTATCCGTTTCGACGGTCTGGGTGCGGGCGAAGGGAATGGTGATGACCTCCGAGAAGGGGCGCGGCCACGCGAAGACGACGCCGGGCCCTTTGGCGCGGTCGGGGCCGGGGCTGAGCCGCCCGAAGGTGAGCACAAAGGCGCGCTCATGCTGGTCGATGATGCGGATGCCGGAAAAGAGGTAGAAGACGAAGATCAGCAGGAGCACGCCGCGCAGCATGCGGAAGCTGATCTTGAGGGACTGGCCGAGTGCGGCCTGGCCCGGATCTTCCGGTTGCGGTTTGGGAGCTGCGACGGGGTCCGTCATGGGCTTTCGCTCCCGCTGGTGGAGGGTGTGCTGCCGCGCAGCAGATCGAAGGGTTCCATATCGGCACTGAGGATAATGGTGGCGCGGCTTTCGAGCGTTTGCTGGAGGACTTCGAGTTTCTTCAGAAAGTGCGCCAGTTCCGGGCTCTGTTCGAAGGTGCGGTAGAACTCGGCGGCGGCGGCATCGGCCTCGGCGCGAATACGGCGTGCTTCGGCGTCGGCCTGCGCGAGGAGCTGTTCGCGCCTGCTATCAGCCTCGGCTCGGATGCGGATGGCCTCTCCTTCGCCTTCGGCACGGAAGCGTTCAGCAATTTCTTCGCGTTCGGCGCGCATGCGCTCGTGGACCTTTTCGGCGATGCTCTCGGGCAGGCCCAGTTGGCGAATGCCAACGAAGTCGAGCTGGAGCCCGTAGCGTTCGAGTGCCTCGGCGCGGGCCGCTTGGAGGATGTCGTCTTCTACGTCATCGAAACGGAAGGCGTCGGCGTCGGTGTTGATGAGTGCGGAGAAGGGGTAACGGCCAAGCGTGGCGTGCTGGTAGGTGCGGAGGAGGCCCTCCATGGCGGCGGCGGCGCGCTCCATGGAGCCGAGGCTTTGGAAGAAGGACTCGGTGTCGGCGATGCGCCAGCCGCCGTATAGGCCGACGAGCACGTTCTTGCCATCGCTGGTAAGGGTCTGTTCGAGCCGGCCACTCCAGATCTGGGTGCGGGTATCGTAGATGTGTACGCGTTGGACGGGCCAGGGCCAGCGCATGTAGAGGCCGGCTTCGTCGGTGGTACGGGAGATGCGCCCGAAGGTGGTGACCAGGGCCGACTCGCCTTCGCGCACGATGAAGAGGAGGGTGACGAGAACGAGAACGGCGGTGGTGAGGAAGCCGACGATCGAGATCCAGAAGCGTTGTTTCATGGACGGGTCTCCGGGAGCGTGGGAGCGGTGAAGTCGAAGAGGTCGAGCGCTGTCTTTTCTTCGAGGTTGATTTGCAGCACTTCATCGGTGGGGCCCGCGGCGACGACGACCTTGCGGGTGTCGGCGAGGCTGTCGCGAAGGGCACGCAGATAGGTGTGCTGACGGAAAATGGCCGGCGCCCTGTCGTGCGTGGCGGCGAGGATTTCGAAGCGCTCGGCTTCGGCGCCTGCCACGGCGCGGCGCTGGGCGGCGTAGGCTTCGGCTTCGCTGATGCGCTGGGCGGCGCGGGCGCGCGCGGTGGGGACCTGGCGGTTCGCGTAGGCGCGTGCCCCTGAGATGAGGGCGCGTTTTTCCTCCTGGGCGGCGAGGACCTCTTCGAAGGCGTGCGCTACGTGGGCGACGGGATGAATGCCTTCCAGGCGGACGGTCTGGATCTCGATGCCGAGTTGTTTCCTGTCGGTGTCTTGCTGGAGCGAATCGCGAAGCCGCTGGCCCATGGCGAGTTGTTCGGCGGAGAGGAGGTCGAGCAGATCGCGGGATGCGACTTCGCGGGTGATGGCACGGCGCAGCAGGCGGCGCAGGGCGAGCTTGGGGTCGGCGTGGCCGTAGGCATAGGCAAGGGGATCGACGACGACGTATTCGACCGACAGGTCGATGTTGAGGAGGTTGACAGGGACGGCGTCGCCGGTTTCGTCGGGAAGATCCTCCGCACGGTAGGCAGCCAGGAAAACGTCTTCGTCGAGATGATGGGCCTGACCCCACAGTCGGACTTCCTCTTCGTGTTCGTCCTCGAAGACAGGTTCGCCGATACGGGCTTCGAGCAGGGAGGTGGGGACGCGGCGCACGGTTTCGAAGGGCCAGGGGGCTTTGAGGTGGAATCCGCCGGAGAGCAGCCAGGCTTCGTCGAGCGGGCGCCCGTAGCGTTCGCGGATGCCGACCTCGTCCGGGCCGATGAAGACCAGGCAGGAGAGGAAGTAGAGGATCGCAATCTGGAAGAGGACCAAGGGGAGCAGCGCGCCGCGGAAGAAGCGGTAGTACCAGGTTTCGGAGACATTGAAGCCGAACTGGTAATCGAGTGCCTGCGCCATGTTGTTGAGCATGGGGCCGGGGTTCGCGACGAGATCGGCAATGCGGCTTTCGTAGGAGAGGCAGTCGGTGACGCGTCGGCGGGGGCGATAGAATTCGGCAATGCCGCGCAGCAGACTTTCGATGCCAAGCACGCCGAGCAGGCCGGCGAGGGCGCGCTGCGCCCAGAGGGTGCTGTTGGGGATGAGGTCGTGGGCCACGGATGCGGCTGCGCCAATGAGCGCGGCCCAGGCGGCGAGGTGGACGAGCGCGCCAGGTCCGCGCAGCCAGCGGTCCTGTTCCTGCTGGGAGAGGCCGAGTTGATAGCGACCGACAATGAACAGGACGAAGCCCTGGCCCGCGAGCAGGGCGGAGGTCAGCAGGAGTGGCGCTTCGGGGGGCGGGAGCGGCACGGGCCGGACGCCGAACAGACGGCGGGCGAGGTAGAGTTGAAGGCCGCCAAGGATGAAGGCGATGGTGGGGATGGCCCAACGTTCGAAATGCGCCCGCGTGCGGGCCATTGTCAGGGCTTCGGTCTCTTCGTCGCGCTCGAAGAGGGTGGTGCGGGTTTCGGGGGCGGTGTCGAGGTCGCGCCGCTCGTCCTCAGCGAGGCGGCGGAGGCGGAAGCGGAGCAGGACGACGCCGGAGAGCAACAGGGCCAGGGCCGAGTAGGGGGCGAGCGCGGCGATATGGGCGAGGCCGAAGCGGATCGCCAGCGTGAGGTTCAACAGGGCGGCCGCGCCGCAGCAGACGACGGCCAGCAAGAGCGTATGTTCGGAGCGTTGACGATTCATGCGGGGATTTCTTTGTGACGAAACGAGACGATGCCCAAGCCGAGGACGCCGACCAAGTAGAAAAAGGCATAGCCAGCCACCCTGCCGATGTAGGTTGGGGAAATCGCAAGGTCGTGGCTGATGGCGTCGGCGGTCCAGAAATGCTGCCAGTTGGGGAGGAGCGCGTAAAGGATCCGGGCGGTGAAGGAATCGCCGGTGTGCCGTCCGAAGAGATAATCGGACATGAGCCCGAGGAGCAGCACGATGCTGCAGATGGAGAGGGTGGCCACGGTGCCGAGGCGTGTGGCGAGGCTGACGGCGATGGCGGTGAGCAGGAGAACCGCCAGGGTGACGAGCAGGGCGGCGGGGACCAGTTCCCATGGCACCTCCTGAGCGAAGGCGACCGTGTGGCCTTCGCGGTCGAAGAAGGAACTGAGCAGAAAGCCGAGCGTGAGAAAGAGGAGCATGTAGCCGAAGGCGTTCGAAACGAACGGTTTCCGAAGTAGCAGATTGAGGGCGCCGGCGAGAAGGTAGGCAAGGAGCACGGCCACCGGAATGACGGCAACCGCGTAGGGATCGATCTGATAAGCGATGGAGGCGGTGCGCGTGCTGAGCAGCCCGGCGAGGAGGGCGGCATAAGAGAAGAGAAGCACGAGAACGCAGACGCCGCTGAATTTTGCGAAGAAGAAGAGTTCGCGCCCGACCGGTTTGGCGAGCACGGCGGCGGCGGTGCCCCGCCGGAGCTCGTGCGTTAAGGAGGCCGAAGCGGCCAGGCTGCCGACGAAAAGGCCGCAGACGAAGTGGAGCGCCAGCACGCTGTCCCGCACCAGCTTCTCCGATTCGCCCATGGTGTGGGTGAGGACCAGCGGCAACAGGCCCATGAAGAGGACGCAGCAGGTTAACAGGATCAGCGCAATGGGCTGGCGCAGAGCCTCGAGGGCCGTGAGGGCGCTGAGTGCGATGTATTGTCGGAGTCGAACCATCATAAAGCCACCGCTTTCATCGGAGGGTCAGGCCGCGGATTGGACCGTCTGACGCGTGCGGCGTCTCGCCTGATGGACAATCCGCGCAATGAGTTGTTCATAAGAAATGCCGGCGCGCTCTGCCGCTTCGGAGAGTTCGTCGCCCATGGTCAGGTCGGGGTTCGGGTTCGCTTCGAGGCAGTAGATGACGCCCTCGGGATTAATGCGCAGGTCGATGCGGGCGTAATCGCGCAGGTGCAGCACCCGATAGATGCGCTTGCAGACGCGG
>SLOV01000216.1 GCA_007132345.1 Kiritimatiellia bacterium | reverse complement strand
CGGTTGGCATTGCCTATATCAGGGCCAGTTTTAACAATACGAACGTGACCATCACGGACATGCAGGGCAATGTGATTTCCTGGAGTTCGTCAGGCCGCTGCGGTTTCAAGGGATCGCGCAAGAGCACGGCCTACGCCGCCAGTATGGTGAGCCAGGATGCGGCACGGCAGGCGGCGGGTCACGGCATGCGCGAAGTGGAAGTGCGCGTTCAAGGGCCTGGCGCCGGGCGCGAGTCCGCGGTGCGCGCCTTGCAGTCCGCCGGGCTCACGGTGAGTTCGATTTCCGATGTGACGCCGATTCCCCACAACGGGTGTCGGGCGCCGAAGCGTAGACGCGTGTAACAGATTTTTTCAGCGAGGAGTAAGGACACGATGGGAAGGTATACAGGACCCGCCTGCAAACTATGCCGCCGCGAGGGACAGAAATTGTTCCTGAAGGGCGAGCGCTGCTTTATGGCCAAGTGTGCGATCGAACAGGGGCGCCCGGTTCCGGGCATGCACCATTCGCGGCGCACCAAGCAATCGGATTACGCGGTGCAGTTGCGCGAGAAGCAGCGCCTGCGCCGGATGTACGGGTTGATGGAGGGGCCATTCCGCCGCACCTTCGAAAAAGCGGCGCGGCGCCGCGGTGTCACGGGCGAGATTCTCCTGCAGATGCTGGAGATGCGGCTCGACAACATTGTGTACCGCCTCGGATTCGCCGCCTCGCGGCGTGCGGCGCGCCAGTTCGTGCGCCATGGCCATATTGAATTGAACGGGCGGCGTCTCACGATTCCTTCCGCCTCCGTGCGGGCTGGTGACGTGGTCAGCGTCGTGGACAAGAAGGATGTGCGGGCCGTGGTGGCCCCTGTCATGGAGGCCGCGCAGAGCCGCGGGATCTCTCCGTGGCTCGTCCTGAGCCCCAACGAATTTCGCGGCGAAGTGAAACACGTTCCTTCACGGGACGAGATTGCGCCGATCGTGAACGAGCAGCTCATCGTCGAGTTGTACTCGAAGTAAAGAACCCCGAAACGGACACCATACGGGCCGCGTAACGTGCGGTCCTGGGAGGACCTCAGCATGGCTAAGAGAATCGGGCGCTTCGAAATGCCGAAGCGCATCACCAAAGACGAATCCGACGTTATTCCCAATCATGGCCGCTATGTGGCCGAGCCGCTCGAAGCGGGCTATGGCCGCACGATCGGCAACTCGCTGCGGCGTGTGCTGCTCTCCTCGCTGGAGGGCGCGGCGATTTCGGCGGTGAAGATTGACGGTGCGCTGCACGAGTTCTGCACGCTGCCGGGCGTCGTGGAAGACGTCACGGATATTATTCTGAACCTCAAGAAGGTTCTCATCAAGATGTACAGCCGCGAACCCCGTATGTTGCGCCTGAAGGTGAAGGGACCGGGTGAAGTGACGGCGGGCGACATTCAGACCGATGGCGCCGTGGAGATCCTGAACCCGGACCACCACATCGCCACGTTGGAAGGGGATGCGGAATTCACGGCCGAGCTGCAAGTGCGGATCGGGCGCGGCTACTGCCCCGCGGATTGGAACAAGACGGAAGACCAGGAGATCGGGATCATTCCCATCGACTCCCTCTTCTCTCCGGTCAGCCGGGTCAAGTTCGACGTCGAAAACACGCGCGTGGGGCGCCGCACCGATTATGACCGCCTCATCCTCGACATCTGGACCGACGGACGGCTCTCGTCCGACGACGCGCTCACCATGTCCGCGGCCATCTTGCGGCATCACCTGGACGTGTTCGTGAATTACGACAAGGACCTGGTCGAATTCGAGGAGAGCGAGAAGCAGGTGGACTCCGAGCGCGAGGATCTGCGGCGGAAGCTGGGCATGAGCGTCAACGAGATCGAGTTGAGCGTGCGCGCCGCGAACTGTCTGAACAACGCGAATATCACCACGGTAGGCGAGTTGGCGCAGAAGTCTGAGGCAGAGATGCTGAAGTACCGCAACTTCGGCAAGAAGTCCCTCAACGAGATCAAGGAGAAGCTGACCGAGCTCGGCTTGTCGTTGGGCATGAGTTTTGACGAGGAGCTGTTGAAGGCCCCGGGCCTGATCGCAGAGGCTGAAGCGCTGCGCGGCAGTCGCTGACGCCCTGTCGGGCAGCAAGGAGATTGGGTATGAGACATCGTAAAGTGACCATCAAGCTGGGGCGTACGTCGGCGCATCGCGACGCCATGCTGGCGAATCTTGTCTGCGACTTGATCAAGGAGCGGCGGATTCGTACCACGCTGCCGAAGGCGCGGGCGGCGCGCCGCCTGGCAGACCGGATGGTGACCCTCGGGAAGAAGGGCGATCTGGCTTCGCGTCGACTGGCGATTTCGCGACTCAAGCAAGTGGACCGGGTCGGGGAGCTGTTCAGCGAGATTGCGCCGGGCTTCGAGAACCGGAGTGGCGGCTATACGCGTATTCTGAAGTTGGGCAAACGTTCCAGCGATAATGCCGAGATGGTGCTTCTCGAGTGGGTCGAAGGCCCCGCACCGAAGCGGACCGGCAAGAAGAAGGTGGCCGCCGCCTCGGCGGGCGACAAGAAGGCGGACGGCGACACGAAGTAGCGTTTGTTACGGGGCACGTCCGCGATAGCGTTTTAGAATATCGCGGACGTAGCGCCGTGTGCTCGAAAACTCGATGGCCGCAATAAAATCGTCGGCCTCCAGCCCGCCGGCCTGGGCCCAGGCGCGGGCGCGGCTGCGCCCCGCGTTGTATTCCGCCAAGGCAAAGGGCAATGGATCGCGGCTCCCCGCTTCCTGCCAGTGGCGAATGGCGCGTGCGAGATACCAGGTGCCGACCTCCACGTTGAAGGCCGGGTCCCAAAGGTCTTCGCGCGAGACATCCTGACGGCTGTGGGTCCGCTTCCAGTCGGTGAGCGCGCCCTCCATGATCTGCATGAGGCCCACCTCCCCGGCGGCGCCGAGGGCCTGCGGGTTGTAGGTGCTTTCCTTCCAGACCACGGCGGAGAGGAGGCGTGGGTCGACCTGATGCTTCTGGCCGGCGGCCAGGAGGAGGGCGTCGAACCGGTGGTGGCGTCGAATGGCCCCCGCTGCCGCCAGGCTCACGAGGAGGGCCGCGGCGATCAGGTTGCCGTACAGGATGCGATAGGCGGTTTTGCGCGGAATCGGGCGCATGACGGCACTGTAGCCGCGCGCGGGGATTGCGTCATTCAGGAAAAGCCTGCGAGCGCGTGTTCGGGGTCATGCGCTTGGCCCCCAGCGCTGACGGCGTCGTGTAACTCCGCCCTCCATGGTGCGTATCTGGTCTGGGCTGGAGGGGCGAGTTATACGAGCCCATCTTGGCGTCGACGGGTTCTTCAGCGCAGATGGCAGTGCCGGGCGATCAGGCCGATCAGGAAGATGAGGAGAATCCCAAGGAGCGTAACGCGCTCGGTCCGGGTGAGGGACGGCAGGAAGCGTGGCATGGGCTCAACCGGAGACGGCAATATTGACCAGTCGCCCAGGCACCACGATGACTTTGCGTACGGTCTTGCCCTCGATCCATTTCTGGACCTGGGGGTTGCGCACGGCTTCGGCTTCGAGGCTCTGCGCGTCGGCGCCCGCGGAGACTTCGATGCGCCCGCGGTTCTTACCGTTGACCTGAATCACCATCTCGATCTGTGCGCGGTGCAGGGCGGCCTCGTTGACCTCCGGCCACGGCGCGCGCAGGATGCTGGGGGCATGCCCCAACTCCTGCCAGAGTTCCTCGCAGAGGTGCGGCGCAAACGGGCTGAGCAGCACCACGATGGATTCGATGGCTTCGCGATGTACGGCGCGGCGCGAGTCGGAGCTGGATGCGTCCAGCGGCACGTCCTCGACCGCGTTCATCAGTTCCATGATTTGCGCGATGGCAGTGTTGAAGTGAAAGGCCCCGTCGAGATCCTGGGTAATGCGACGGATCGATTCGTGGATTTTCCGGTAGAGGTCCCGTTCCGGTGTTTCCATCGAGGCAAGGTCGGGACGAAGCTCGCGCGCCCCGTTCAGGATGGATTGCTTTTCGTAAACCCACCGCCAGAGCCTGCGCAGAAAGCGGAAGGCGCCCTCCACGCCGCGGTCGTTCCATTCGGCGTCGCGTTCGGGCGGGCCGATGAAGAGGGTGTAAACGCGGCTGGTATCGGCGCCATACTCGCGGATCAATTCGTCGGGGCTGACGACATTGCCTTTTGACTTCGACATTTTGTAGAGCTGGCCGTCCTTCTCGCTGCGTTTGCAGATCATGCCTTGCGTGAAGAGCTGTGCGAACGGTTCGCTGAAGTGAATGAGGCCCATGTCGTGCAGGGCCTTGGTGAAGAACCGCGCATAGAGCAGGTGCAGAATGGCGTGCTCGATGCCGCCGATGTATTGATCGACCGGCAGCCAGCGGTCGCAGAGAGCGGTATCGAAGGCCTGAGTCTCGTCGCTGGCCGAGAGATAGCGCAGGAAGTACCAGCTCGAATCGACGAAGGTATCCATGGTGTCGCTTTCGCGGCGCGCGGGTGCTCCGCAAGTGGGGCAGGGGACGTTCATAAAGCTCTCGTGCCGGGCCAGTGGCGATTCACCGCCGGGCATGAAGGCAACATCGTCGGGTAAGACCACCGGGAGCTGTTCTTCGGGAATCGGCACGATGCCACATTGGTCGCAGTAGACGATTGGAATCGGCGCACCCCAGTAGCGTTGCCGGCTGATGAGCCAGTCGCGCAGCCGGAAATGGACGGTGGGCTCCCCGAACCCTTGCTCGGCGGCATAGGTTGCCATGCGTGGGATGGCCTCCTGGCTGGGTAGGCCGGTGAAGGGCCCGGAGTCGGTCAGCAGGCCGTCTTCGGTGTAGGCGTCGGCCATTTCTGGGAGCACCAGCGTTTGGTCCGGGTTCTGAATGGAGAGGCGGATGGGCAGGTCATATTTCCGGGCGAAGGCCCAGTCCCGCGTGTCGTGGGCGGGCACGGCCATCACCGCGCCGGTGCCGTATTCCATGAGGACATAGTCGGCCACCCACAGCGGTACGGTTTCGCCGGTGTAGGGGTTGACGACCTGGCGCCCGGTGAAGACGCCGTTCTTTTCGATGGCGTCGGAGGTGCGATCGATGGCGCTGATGCGCGAGGCAGTGGCGACAAAGTCGCGGACGGCGCTGGCTTCGGGCAATCCGTCGACGAGTCGGTCCAGGTGGGGAAACTCCGGGGCGAGCACCATGTAGGTGCAGCCATAGATGGTGTCGACACGGGTGGTGAAGCAGGGCACGGCTTCGATCGGGTCGGGGCGGCCGTCCGCGCGCGGCGCCAGGCGGAAATCGATACGCGCGCCGTCGCTGCGTCCGATCCAGTTGCGCTGCATCATTTTCACGCGCTCCGGCCATCCTTCGAGCGCATCGAGATCGTCGAGGAGGCGTTGGGCATAGTCGGTGATCTTGAAAAACCATTGCGAGAGGCGCCGCTTCTCGACGACGGTATCGCAGCGCTCGCAGGCGCCGTCTACCACCTGTTCGTTGGCCAGCACGGTGTTGCAGGAGGGGCACCAGTTAACGGGTGCTTCGCTCTTGTAGGCCAGGCCCCGCTTATAGAACTGCAGGAAGATCCACTGCGTCCATTTGTAGTAGTCGGGCAGACAGGAGGTGACTTCCAGGCTCCAGTCGTAGCAGCAGCCCCAGGCCTGCAACTGGCGTTTTGCGGTTTCGATATTCTCGAAGGTAGACTGGCGCGGATGCACCCCCAGCTTGATCGCCGCGTTTTCGGCGGGCAACCCGAAGGCGTCCCAGCCCATTGGCGAAAGGACCGTGTGCCCCCGCATCATTTTATAGCGCGCCACGGCGTCGCCGATGATGTAGTTGCGACCATGCCCGACATGCAGGGTGCCGGAGGGGTAGGGAAACATCATCAGGCAGTAGTAGGGATTCTCGGGCGCTTCCAGATTGGTGCGGAACAGCGCCTCTTCCTCCCAGAACTGCTGCCATTTGGGTTCGATTTCCGAAAACGGGTACTTTTCTTTCATGACGGCCTCATCCTCTCCGAAGCGCTTTCGTGGCTTCGCAAAGGCCGATGTCTATACCGGATCGGGGGCGTTCGTGCGAGCCTCTAGCGACGCCTGTCGAGCCCGTCGGGTGTGGGGTGCTTGGCAAAACTGAGAAGGGTGGCGCGGGCCAAAGCTGAGAAACTTGCGGGAACCGGCGTGGCCGCGCCGGTCCTCCCCTTCCCTTGCGTGCCCTTGTGGTACGCACGGGAGGAGATAGAAGGGGCCAGGGAGTGAACTTGGCATTGTCCATGCTGAATGTCTGCGCGGAACCCGCCTGTCCCGGTGGCCGGGACGGGAAAGAGACGCAATGACGGCTTCGACAATATCAGCAGGGCATGCCTCTTCCAGTGAGGAGACACAGTGGCACGTAGCGGACGCTTCCAGCACGGAGGGGCCGCTGCATATTCTGTTGGTCGAAGACGATGCGGTTACGGCCCTGATCCTTTCCGAGCGCCTTAAGAGTGCTCCCGCCGTGGAGTTCCGCACGCAGACCGCCGGTACGCTGGCCGGTGCCTTGCGCGCACTTGCCAAGAGCGAGTTCGACCTGGTGCTGCTCGATCTGATTCTCCCCGACAGTGTGGGCCTCAACACCTTGCATGCGATTCGTGACGTCGACTCCCATGTGCCCGTCGTGGTGTTGACCGGATGCGATGCGGAGGAACTGGCCATCAGCGCGTTACAGAAAGGCGCGCAGGACTACCTGGTCAAAGGCGTCGACGATGGGTTGTTGATCCGTTCCGTGCGTTATGCCATCGAGAGAACCCGTGCGGAAAGGCAACTGGAGGCTTCGCAGGAGGCACTGCTCAATACCCAGATGCACCTCATGCAGGTGGAGAAACTCGACTCGGTCGGGCGGCTGGCCGCTGGGATCGCGCACGAGATTCGAAATCCGCTTGCCGTCATTCAGATGGGGGTCGATGTTCTCCGTCAGGGTCGGCTGGGGAATGATAAGACCTCCCGTGAAATCCTTGGAGACATGAGCGAGGCCATTCAGCGGGCCGGCTCGATTATCAGCGGTCTCCTCGACTTCTGCATGCCGACACCCCTCGAATGGATGCCGACCTGCATCAATCAAGTCATTGAAGAAGCCCTGGTCATGTTGACCCATGAATTGCGCCGGGCTGAAGTGAGTCTCGATCTCCGCCTGGGAGATGGATTGCCCGAGTTGAGCCTGGACCGGCGCCGCATGCAGGAAGTGATTCTGACGCTTGTGCTCAACTCGCTGGACGCGATGCCATCGTGCGGTGCCCTTCGGATTCAGACCTCTTGCCAACGTCTGGACGAGGTGCATCCCCTGGTGCGGGCCGGGAGTGGCGTCGCCGGCGCGGAGGTGGTCCTCGTCGAGGTGCTGGACAGCGGGACGGGCATTCCGCGCGATATTCTCAGCAAGGTCTTCGATCCGTTTTTCACAACCAAACAGGTCGGCCAGGGCACGGGTCTTGGGCTGAGCATTTCGAGAAACATTGTAGAACTGCACGGCGGAAAAATTACGCTGGAGAATCGCAGAGAAGGTGGGGCCAAGGCCTCTATTTTGTTCGTGGTATAGACCGGCAGGAGAAATGAAATGAACTTCAATCTATTCAAACGAAACGGACGCAATGGAAAGCATTCGCGGGAAGCGTTGAAGAAGATTCTGCTGGTGGACGACGAAGCGACCTTTGTGAAGCTGACCAAGATGAGTCTCGAGCAGTTGGGTCCGTTCGAGGTCCACACGGAGACACGTGCCCGCGAGGCCATTTCGGCGGCGTTGCGCTTCAAACCCGATTTCATTCTGCTCGATGTCATGATGCCCGATGGCGATGGGGGGCAGGTTGCGGCGCAGATGCAGGAATATGAAGAGTTGAAGGATATCCCTGTGGTATTCGTGACGGCGGCGGTCAAGAAGGATGAAACGGGCAATCGCGCTCGCAGAATCGGTGGCCGCACGTACCTTGCGAAGCCGATTCGTGCCGAGGAGTTGGTCGAGTGTATTGAGGCGATGTCCGAGGTATCGGCAGCCTGATCTCATTCACCCGCGACACAAGGTCGCGGGGGTCTCCGTAAGGCCCCGTAAAATACTCACGCAATGCTTCTCTTGGCGGTTGGCCGAGTTTTTGTAGAACCTGAACCGGTCGCACAAGTGTTTTGCCAAGGATTTGCAATGCAGCCGACGACTACTACTTAGCAGTTCGCTGATCTGCTCCAGTCATTGCAGCTGCATCGGCCGTCTTTTGGAGTCTTGGAGAAAAAGCCCGTCTTTGAAGAACTGGGGGACGAGGGACTTCAGTGTGAAATTGACAAGAGGCAGGCTGGCTGGGCTAACTGATGGGGTGAGTAGCAGGTTCCTGTCAGTGTCCTCAAGGTAGTCGTAAGCGGGACACTTGGAAAAGAAGACCAAGCTGGAGGTAAGTATGGCAACAATGGCGCAAGCAGTGAGAAGCATCCTTGAAACAGCAGGCAAGGGGCTGAGTGCCGATGAAATCAAGAGTGAGGTAGAAGAGGCATATCCAGGGCACTG
>SLOV01000304.1 GCA_007132345.1 Kiritimatiellia bacterium | reverse complement strand
CGCGCGTCTCCGCATGGAGCGCCTCGCTGTCTGGCCGGGTTCGCAGGCTGGGTGCCGGCTCGGCGCCGATCTCCGGGGTGGGCTCCAGATTCTCGGGAATGGCGACTTCCGCCCTTCTCTTCGAACGGCGCAGGTGGTCCAGGCAGACAAAGGTCACCAGGCGGTACATCCAGGTGAAGAATTCCGATTTCCCTTCGAAGGTATGCAGTCTGTTCCATGCCTTGATCCATGCCTGCTGCGCCAGGTCCTGCGCCTCGTCGCCGTGGTTCACAAAGCGCGCCGCCAGCCCCAGTACGCGTGCGTGGTACGCCCGCACCAACTCTCCGAACGCGTCCTGGTCGCCGCTTTGCGCTTTCCGAACCCACATACGGACCGTTTCGGGCTCCGGCGCAGCATCGGCTACCCCGTTCGACGTGTCGGCGGATGGGTTATTCACTTCAGATTCCACAATCTCCATCATCCCCGAGCGGCGCCGACTGGCAAGCAGATAGCGCGCCGCACCACACCGCAGCGCGGGCCTTTCATAATGAAGACTGCTTTCAGATTGCTTGGCGAGGAGGATACAAGGCGCTGACGGCGTCGTATAACTCCGCCCTCCATTGTGGAAGACTCTTACAACGGCCTTCCTCCCCCGACTTCTTCTCAAATCCCGACGTCGGAGAGGAAGGCGCGGGCTGCGTCCTGTAGATGCGCGGGGCGATAGGGCTTCTGCACAATCAGCTCCGGGCGGGGACCGTCGTCGAACTTCTTGATGACATCCTCGATCGGGTAACCGGTGCAGACGATGACCGGCATGTGGGGAAAATCTTTGCGAATCTCGGCGAACGTCTTCGATCCATGCTGACCGGGCATCACCATGTCGAGGATGATGAGGGCAACCTCCGCCCGCTGGGTCAGCATGTGCAACGCCTCGTAGCCGGTCTCGGCCTGCAAGATCGGAAGCCCGAGCGATTCGAGACACTTGGTGGCAAACCCGCGCGCGGAGGCGTCGTCGTCCACAATAAGAATGGCGGGCTCCGCACTGGTCACCCGCTCCTTCACCGGCTCGTTGGCCGTCAACGCACGATCGTCATCAGCCATCTTGCGGAGCGCATCGGGAATAAACATATGGTTCGACACCATAAAGTCGACCAGGTCCACCGGCCGGATCAGGTTCTTGCCGCCCGCGGTCCGATACGATGGCAGCTTCCCATCACGAATCCAGCAGCAGACCGTGTTACGGGTCACCCCACAAATATTCGCAACTTTGGGAGACGATAGAAACGTTGGCTGCGGTAAATCTTTCGGCGCTGGCATATTCCCTCACTCCTTCTTGGCGGAAGCTCCCCTTCCGACGCACAGTCTCCGCCCACAACATCGGGACGGCATTCACCCGCCAACTTAGCATGCTTCGTGCCAAGATGACAAATTGTTCATGCTACGACATGGGCAGGTGCATGTCGCTTCGATCGCGGCCCGACCATTCCACGATCGCGGCCAGGCGTTGCCGCACCTCA
Source organism: Kiritimatiellia bacterium (assembly GCA_007132345.1). GTDB lineage: Bacteria > Verrucomicrobiota > Kiritimatiellia > SLOV01 > SLOV01 > SLOV01. The sequence continues at coordinate 6,979 of SLOV01000304.1, read as the reverse complement.
GGGGTCAGCGCCTCGAAGCGGAAGCGCCATTGCCAATTCCCGCCGGTCGTGCCGGGCACATTCATCCGGTGTTCGGAGCCCAGGCCCAGCACATCCTGCAACGGTGCGATAAATGTGTTTGCACCGGACTTCATGCCGAGTGCGATCAGATCCCAGTGAATTTGCGAACCATCGGTTTGCGTGTAGCCGAGAATGGTTTCCCGCTCCGCCTCGATCTCCTCCTGCGTGCGGGTACTGCCCTCTCCGGCCTCGCTCCAGAACCAACCGAAGGTTGTGTCATTGTCGTGCGTGCCGGTGTAACAGACACAGTTCGGGGGAAAACTCTCGGGCCGGTAGTCCTGCGCTTTCGGGTCGGTACCGAAAGCGAATTGCAGCACGCGCATGCCGGGCAACTGGAAGTCGTCGCGCAGCGCCTCGACTTCGTCCGTAATCACACCAAGATCCTCGGCAATAATCGGCAGGTCGCCAAACTCTTTCAATAGCGAGTCAAAGAAGGCGTGGCCGGGGCCCTTTACCCATATCCCGTTCATGGCGGTTGGCTCGTCAGCATCGATTTCCCAGAAGGCCTCGAACCCGCGGAAATGGTCAATGCGCAGCACGTCCACCATTTCGAACGATTTGCGCAGGCGGCGCTTCCACCAGTGGTAATCGTCGGCCGCGTGCACGTCCCACCGATACAGGGGATTGCCCCACCGCTGGCCCGTCGCACTGAAATAATCGGGCGGCACGCCCGCAATCACCGTCGGGTTGCCGTCTTCATCCAGATAGTAGAGTTCGGGATGCGCCCACACATCCGCGCTGTCGTGCGCCACGAAGATCGGAATATCGCCCACAACGCGAATGCCTTTGCTGTGGCAATAGGCGCGAAGCCGCTGCCACTGCCGGTGGAAAAGATATTGCAGGATCTTGACGTTGCGAATGGCCGTCTTGTTCTCGGCGCGCGCCTTCTTTAGCGCCTCCGGTTCCCGATGAATCAGCTCCTTGCTCCAGGTCGTGAAGGGTTCGCTGTCATGACGATCCTTCAACGCCACGAAAAGGGCATAATCGTCCAGCCACTCCCGGTTCGCTTTACAGTAATCGGTATACTCCTGCTTCATTTCCGCACTGGCCAGGCGGCTGAACCCGCGGCAGGCGGCCGTCAACACCTTGAGCCGCGCGGGAATCACCGCGCCATAGTCGACCCGATCCTCCGGAAAGGTCGGCGCCTGATCAAGTTGCCGCCGCGACAAGAGCCCGTCCTCGTGCAGCAGCTCGAAAGAGATCAATAAAGGATTGCCCGCAAAGGTCGAAAACGACTGATAGGGCGAGTCGCCATAGCCCGTCGGCCCCAGTGGCAACACCTGCCAGAGGCTCTGCTTCATCTCGACCAGGGCGTCGACAAAGGCATAGGCCTCCTTGCCAAGTTCGCCGATGCCAAACCGGCCGGGCAGACTGGTTGGATGCAGAAGAATCCCACTCTCTCTCGGAAAATGCATAACACTCCTCGCCATCGATCCCACATACGAAGGCGCATACGGGTAGCGGGAAACGGGAGGGGTGTCGACAAAAACCGCGCGGGTTTATGGCGCCGCCGCCGACAGCTCGACGCGCAGGGCCTCCAGCTCCCGCAGCAGGTCGGGGGCAAAGGACTCCGCCGGCATGTCGACCCGATCCACCCAGGCACGTGCCGCCGCCCGGTCGCCCCGCAGCAAAGCGAGCCGCGCCTTCCGCAGGGGCAACGCAGGCAGATCGGGGGCCTGCGCCTCCAGGCGGGCAAGCAGTTCCTCGGCCTCATCGAGGCGGTCGAGGTTCAGCCAGACCACAATCTGCGTATCTTTGGCTGGGGCAAATTGCGGGTCGAACCGAAAGGCCCGATCCAGAGCGCCCTGCGCCTCGGCATGCCGTCCAAGTTGGTGGAGGACCCAGGCGAGATTATTGAAATTCATGGCATTCGGGTGGCGCTCCGCCGCCGCGCGCATCGCCGTCTCGGCCCGGTCGAAACGGCCTTCCTCATACTCGAGAAGGCCAAGCAGGCGGGTCCCGCCTTCGTGCGAAGGATCCAGCGTTAAGAGCCGGCGCACCGCCTCACGCGCCTCCCAACTACGCCCGGCAGCCAGTTCGAGCTGTGCCACCGCCTCCAGCAGCCCCGCGTTTCCCGGCCAGCGGGCCGCCGCGCGGGCCAGCAGCATCCGGGCGCCATCCTGGTCGCCCTCCCCCAGCAGACGGCGCCCTTCGATCAGCAAGAACATGGGCCATTCCTGACGCCACTCCATCATCTTCTGCCAGCACGCCCGCCAGATGTCCTCGCGTTCCAGTCGCGCGGCCAGAAGCCCGCGCATCCACCACACCCGCACGGATTGGGGAAGCTCCCGTACCAGTTTATCGGTCATCGCCAGGGCCTCGTCGAGGTCACCCTGTGCGAACATCCGATACAATTCCCCTACGCGCGGGTCCTCCGCGGCCTCCGCCGTCTCTTCGCCTGGCGCCATCCAGAGATCGCGCAGCGCTTCCAGGCCCTCATGGCTGCGCACATGCCCGCAGAGCAGCACAAGCTGCTGGAGCGGCAAGCGCACCGTTTGCGCCAGATCCGTAACGGCAGCCCAGACATCCGTCCGCTCGTCATCGCCCATCACGGCCAGGTTCAGCATTGCGCTGAGATTCTTTTCGTTGGCCTCCAGTGCCTGCCGATAACTGGCGCGCGCCAGGTCCTCGCGTTCCATATACTCCATGAGCACGCCCAGGTCGTTCGCCAGCCGCGAGACATACCAGCGGCGCGCGCGGATCGCTTCCTCGGCCGGGCCGCCCAGCGCCTCGTTCTTGCGCAAGACCGGCAACAACCGCGCCCACATGCGCTCATGCCGCTCCAGCAGCCCTTCCAGGTCAAGCTCGCCGACCTCGCGCTCACCGACATAGAAGAGGCCCTGCGGCACGGGCGCATAGCCGGCGACCGACAGCAGTCCCGAATTGCCGAAGAATCCCATGCGATCCGCGAGGTCCGGCCGATTTTCGAGAATCTCCTTGGTGACCGCCATCACGGAGATCTCGGTCAGGGAGCGGAGCCTGTCGTCTGGCAAAGCGCGCGCGAGGGCGCGTTGATGGAACGGGTTCCGCTCTTCCGCCGGGGCCAGGATGGTAAGGGGCTGACGACGTTCGAAAGCGGCCAGCCGCAACAGATGATCGTTATGGTCCTGAATCAAGAGCAGGTCACGTCCGTCGAGCCAGCCTGCGGCCTCCCGCGCTGCGGCCCAGAGGCCTGCGGTGTCTCGAACGTCGAGGGTGCGGGCGTTCTTCAGCGGCATCAGGCACACCGCCGCCGCGACGATCGCCAGCACGACGCGCTCGACCCGCAAGGCAGCGGGGCGGACGCCCCAGACGCCCTCGCGGAACAGATAGGCGAAGCCCAGCACATAGCCGAGCACCACGACCATGGAGAGATAAGGAAGCACCAGCACGTGCCCCTGCCCAAACAGACGCCAGGGCGAGATGGGCGTGTTGGCCAGCGCCGCCACCACGACGACCGCCACAGCGGCGTTCATAAAAGCAAAGTTCAGGCGCTGCCGCATCCGCGTTTCGCGCGAAGCGAGTGCCGACCAGAGGCAGGAAACCAATGGGGCCACACCTACCATCACCACAAGCAGCCAGCCGGTCCGGGGCACCCCTTGCAGGGCGGCGCGAACCAGACCGGACCAGAGCGCCCGGACCGCCTGCACCACGTTCCGCAGCCCCGTCAACTCCGCCGCGGGCGAACGCATAAAAGCGATCGACACCCAGGCGCTCGTCGCCAGAAACCCGGCCGAGGGCACTATGGCCAACCATGCGAGTCTGCGCCACGACAAGCGATTGAAGCGATAGAGCGCTGCAATGCTCAGCAGGAACACCACGGGCGCCAGAAGCAGCAACGACGCATACTCCACCATGCAGACCCCATACAGCAGCCAGTATCCGTAAAGCGACCGATCCTCTTTACGCCGCAGATACCATGCGAACCCGGCGAGAAGCGCGGTGAAGATCAACAAGTGGAAGGAGAGCGGCGAGGCCCGACTGGCCAACCACCAGACGGGGAGACTCGTCGCGGCCATCCAGGTCGCCACCGCGGCGCAGACCGCGCACAGCGCCGGTTTTTGCTTCAGGTCCGTAATCCGGAAAAAGCCATAGAGCACCTGCTGGAAGAGGCACAAGGCGCCCAGCGTGCATAGCCATGCAAACCCGTTGACACGCAGGCCGAGCGAGCCGATCGGAAGACGCCCCACAAGGCCCAGCGCAGCGCGGTAGAAGGGGGCTCCAAGCACCGGCTGCGGCTCAAGCCCCAAGTAGAGACTCGCGGCGAACGCAGACGGCCCGACCACCGGCCAGGATGACCAGACCCAGCCAAAGAGAATGGCCATCGCCAGGCCCATGGCAATGGAGAGCCGGACATGAAGTTGTTCGTTCGTCATCGCAGGCATAAAGCACCTATTCGCCCCACCACTCTATCCACTCGAATGCAGCATGGAAACCCTCATCCAGGCGGGCTGCTCATCCAGCCGCCGCGGAAACCGGCAGAGTGAAAAAGGTCTGCTGAATAGAGTCGCCAATTTCGTTCAGGCGACATTGGCAGCGGTCGAGATACTCGTGCAACCCATTGGCCAGGATCTCGTCGACGCGTGCGTAGGCCAGTTCCGAACGAAGCTGGCCCAGGCGCTGTCCGGGCGCGGTGCGGAACGAACCCTCCGGCGTCCCCGTGATTGCGCGCAGGGAAGATTCGGCCCGCGTAAGACAGGAAAGAACGGCGCGCGGGAATTGCCGGTCCAGCAGCAGAAACTCCACCACATTGTTGGGCAGAATGATCCCATACTTTTGCCGGTACATCTCGAAGGCACTGGCGGAACGCAGCAACGCGCCCCACTGGATGTCGTCCACCGAGAGCCCAACATGATCGGGCGAGGGCAGCAGAATGAAGTACTTCACGTCCAACAAGCGCGTCGTCTTGTCGGCCCGCTCCAGGGTGCGCCCCATCCGGAGAAAGTGCCAGGCCTCACCGTGGGTCATCGTGGCCTCGGCCAGCCCCTGATAGAGGAGCGAACCGGACTTCATCCGCGTATAGAACTCGTGCGGCGCGGAAAGCACCGTCGAGTCGGCCGCGGCCTGCCTGGCATAGAGATACATGCGATTGATCTGCTCCCACATCTCCGACGTAATGGTGGGGCGGATCGCGCGCGCGTTCTCCCGGGCCGCGCTTAGACAGGAGAGGACGGAATTCGGGTTGTCACGATCAAAGGCAAGAAACTGAATCACCTGCTCCTGGCTGGCGACCGAACCGCGCGCATCGAAGGAAGCCTCGTCGCCCATGATCGTCAACAGCGGGCGCCACTGCGTCTGCTCCTCGCCCGGCTGGTCGAGGGTCATGTGCGAATTCACTTCAATGGCGCGGGCTACGTTTTCGGCACGCTCCATGTAGCGGCCGATCCAGTAGATGCAGTTGGCGACTCGACTTAACATTAACCTCTCCTCACAATGCCACCACCCAGGTGTCTTTGCTTCCGCCCCCCTGCGAAGAGTTCACCACCAGCGACCCCTTCTTCAACGCCACACGTGTCAGGCCGCCGGGCATCACATAGATATCGCGCCCATAAAGGATGTATGGGCGCAGATCGACGTGACGCCCCTCGAACCGATCGCCGGCAATCACCGGCGCGCGGGAGAGAGCCAGCGTCGGCTGGGCGATGTAGTTGCGCGGCGCCTTCCGGATCAGCCCCGCGAACTCCTCGCGCTGCGCCTGGGTGGCGTGCGGACCAATCAGCATGCCATAGCCACCTGACTCGTTGACCGGCTTCACGACCAACTCGTCGAGGTGCTCCAGCACATAGGCACGATCCTTTTCCTCTTCGCAGATATAGGTCGGCACATTCGGCAGAATGGGGTCCTGATCCAGGTAGTACTTCACAATGCGCGGCACGTAGGCATAGATGGCCTTATCGTCGGCAATGCCGGTGCCCGGCGCGTTGGCGATGGCGACGCGCCCCGCGCGATAGGCCTCGATCAGCCCCGGCACTCCCAGCACAGAATCGGCACGGAAAACGTTCGGGTCGAGAAAGTCGTCGTCGATGCGCCGGTAAATCACATCGACGCGCTGCAAGCCCTGCGTCGTCCGCATGCAGACCCGTCCGCCATCCACCACCAGGTCACTGCCCTCCACCAGGTCCACCCCCATCTGCTGCGCGAGATAGGCGTGCTCGTAGTACGCGGAATTATAGATGCCGGGTGTCAGCACAACCACGGTCGGCGACGCCGCCGCCGGGGCCAGATGCTTGAGCGTCTCGAGCAGATGCCCAGGGTAATCCGCCACGGGCCGGATGTGCGCCTGCTGGAAAACGAGCGGAAAGGTGCGCTTCAGCACCTGCCGGTTTGCGAGGACGTAGGAAACCCCCGACGGATTGCGCAGGTTATCCTCCAGCACATAGAAGCGGCCATCCCCGTCCCGGACAAGGTCCGTTCCCGTGACGTGGCACCAGATGTCGTGCGGCGGCCGTAGTCCGGCGCAGACGGCGCGGAAGCTGGACGCCGAAAGCACCAGGTTCGGGGGAATGATCCCGTCGCGCAGGATATGCTGTTCGTTGTAGACGTCGTTTACGAACAAGTTCAACGCCTGGATTCGCTGTCGCAGGCCCCGGTCGATCAAGTCCCACTCCTCGGCGGCGATGATGCGCGGAATGATATCGAAGGGGAAGATCCGCTCTGTGCCCCCGTCCGCGCCGTAGACGTTGAAGGTGATCCCCATTTGCAGGAGGGCCTGCTCGGCGGCGGCCTGGCGACGGTGGATATCGCCGGGCGGTAGGGCGTGAATGCGGTCGATCAGCAACTCCACCCCGGGCCGGGGCTTTCCGGGCGCGACGAAGAGTTCGTCGTAGAAGGGCGTAGGGTCGTAGGTGTCAAATTGCATGGTGTGTACCATAAATCTTTCGCTCCTGCCGCACAAGGCGGCAGGGGGCGCACCCGAAAAAAGCAGACCCCCGCTTGCCGG
>SLOV01000367.1 GCA_007132345.1 Kiritimatiellia bacterium | reverse complement strand
GGAATATCGTTCCATGTTGGTCGCCAGTGCCTCCCCGGACACGCCCGCCACGTACATGGCAAAATCGGCAAAGCGGGCATCCACCAGGAAAGTCATTTGAAAGAAGGCGCCTCTCATGAATTCGAGGGAAATGAGCTTCCACAGAGTGGCAAACAGGAAGCAGAGCCCGAGCAGGAGGCGCGCGTTTGTGCGCAGGGCGATTTGGGGGGCGCTTGCGAATAGTGAGGCGGCGACCGCAAAGGTCCAATAGGCGGCGAGAAAGATGTGGTTATCGATCTTGTGCAAAGCCGGAAGCAATCCAGCAATCAGGACGCCGCTGACCGCCAACCAATAGCGGCCCGAGTGCAGCATTACCGGGAAGAGCAGTGCTCCGAGCACGGCGAGTCGACCGAGATGCCGGGTGCCCGCGGTGTCATTGATGAAGAGCCAGATGTAGAGCGCAGACATCCCCAGCAAGACGTGCATGGCATGCTCTTCCAGAAACCGGTTCCATTTGCCCTGCTGCAGGGAGGACCCCGGCCCTGTTTCGGGGGGCGGCTTTGTGAGTGTTGTGGATGAGGCGGACTTCATGAGGATGCGCCCCCATGCAAGGCGCCGTCCTGCTTGCCTGGAGCCGGGAAGACGGCTTCACGCAGTGGATCGAGGCGGATCGTCATCGAATCGGGGTCAAAGGCCATCTGGTAGACCTTCACTTGGACCGCCGACACATGCAGGGAAGCCGCTTCATCGCTATGTTGCGAAAGTGCCGGGATCGCAAGTCCTGGCTGATCGGGTGGGGCGGGGTGCCAGGCTTGTTCTGCGATCCGATTTGCAAGCTACTGCATGACGCGCGGGTTCGGCAACGTCTGGATGCGTCGGTACTGGCGTCGGGTGAGTACCCGCAGAGGGTCCACGCGGAACGAGCCTTCGTCCGTCAGGAGATCCACCCGGACCGGTCTTCTTTCCATTCGATCGACCGAGGCGAACATGCCGAATCCACCGCCCTTCCAGGGGGTGAGATCTTTTCGCTGGGCGAGCGTCAATTGCACAAGCGCAACGCCGACGAGCAGCAGTGGGGCCACCGATCGGGCCAGGCGATCGATCCTTTGCTGGGCGGGGCGCATGGGCTTCTCATGAAGGATGGTCGGGGCGACACGATTCGAACGTGCGACTTCCAGCTCCCAAAGCTGGCGCTCTACCAGGCTGAGCTACGCCCCGATCTTTCTCGATTCGGCAAACCAATCCTCGCTCATTCGGAATTCAAGTTGCGCTGAGCCAAGCCTCCGTAGACGAGACCGACACCCTAAGGCTCCGGCGCCTGACCGTCAAGATTCGCTCTGCGACCGGACGTTTCGGGGGCGCATCTCACCGCTGCTGGTACTGTGCTTGAAACCGCTGAAAAACAATGGAGATGGGGCGCCGGCCCATTTTGTCACGACTTTGTCGTGAGCCTTGTCTCGAGCCTTGTCGACCAAGAGCACTTAGTTTTCATGGAGTTTCGACAAAGCTCCCTCCAGAGGCGGGCCAGGCGCGACAAAGGAGAGGAGGAGTCATTGCACGGAATCGCGGTGGGGCGTCAGCCCATGCCTCTTTTCGGCGGAGCGGGGTTTTTCATCAGAATCTGTGCTTGAAACAGGACCGCCGCAATTTCAATCCTCACCCGCATAAACGATATGCGTTTACGTTCCGGGCCTGTGTCTCCGCGCGTCTCCAAGGACGATCGGTCAATGGGGCTCGCCGGGTTCCTGGCTGCGCCATTGAATCGCAAGAACCTGGCCCTGCCGGGCGATATTCATGGCATTCGCCAGAACGCGCGCAGCCTCCTGCGGCGCATGAAAGCCCATCGAGTTCTCGGAGGAGATGAAGTCGAGATACCACTGCGCTTTCGTCTGCAGGTCGAGTGCGCCCTGCAATTGTTCGGTTGTGGCCCCTTCCTCCCGGGCCTTGACGATGGCGAAGATCAGGTCCTCGCAGGCCTGCCCCGCGCTTTGCAGCAGCTCGTAGTTGCGCGTTTGAATCGTATCCACACGCGCCAGTAGTTCACCCTCCGGAACGGCGTGGCACACCTGGCAGGCCCGGTTCACGTTGAGCAGGGGGCTGCGTACCCAGTGGTCGGAAATCTTGGTGGCGCCATCTCGCATGTAGGGCATGTGGCAGTCCGAACAGGAGACGCCGGCGCGGGCGTGGGTGCCCATGCTCCAGAGCTCGAACTCGGGGTGTTGGGCCTTGAAGATCTTCGCGCCGGTCAGCTTGTGCATGTAATCGTAGAACGGCTCACCGTCCGGGAAGGTCATTTCCTCCCAGAACGCTTCCTGTGCCTCCACGGAAAGACCTTTGCCCCACGGGAACACGAGCGGGGCGCGGGTGGCGCAGTAATACTCCACATGGCACTGGCCGCAGACGAAGGAGCGCATCTCGTTGCGGGTCCCCTCCACATTCGGGTCGTAGGGGCGGTCGCGATTGCCCTGCCGCCACAGTTCGATCGAGGGCAGGTGCGGGGTGGGTTCGTCGGACTCGGCCAGGGCCTGAATGCCGAGAATGAAGCCGGGGCGTGTGACGCGGAGGTGCATCGTGTCGGGGTCATGGCAGTCCACGCAGGAGACCGGATGGGCATGCCCCATCTCGTGCAGCATCTCGTTGAGTTCCTCGTAGGGATAGACGTAGGAGGCCAGGAAGCCTTCCATCGCGTCGCCGTCGCCGAGGGCGCGGTAGAGCGGCATGACGGAGGAGTGGCAATGCAGGCAGGAGCCGGACTGCGGGACCGTGAGGCGCGCGGTCTGTTCCTGATCGACGAGCATGTAGGCGTGGCCGCGCCGCTCCCGGTAATCGATGGAGAACGCATAGCCCTGATAGAGGGTGGTCAGCCAGGGGAAGATTTCCGCCTTCTGCGGGGGCAGCGATTCGCTGCCGCCATGACCGCCGAACCGGGTGCGGGTGGAGATGGCGGTGCGCAGGTACATGTCGTACTGGCGCGGCCAATTCAGCCCCCATACGGCGGGGTCGGTGGTGTCTTCCGTGACTTCGACCACCCGCACGAAGGGGAGCGCGGCCTCGGCCTTGCGCTGCTGAATGTTCGTCAGCAGCGCGGCAATGGCGACGGTCAAAGCCGTAATCAGCACATACGCGCCGAGAAAGAGGAAACGGGTTCGCGTTTCTGGCTTCATGGGGTCATTCCTTTCCATTCTCCCGACCGCCCGGGGCCGCCCAGCCCGGCGCGGGGACCGTGGCCGACGCTGTAGTGGCAATGTACGCAGCTCATGGCCTGTTGCGAGGGCAGCTCGCCGGGCTGCAGGCCGTGCACCAGCTCGCCGTGACAGTACAGGCAGTTGTCCTGCAGGATGCGGGCGTTCTTCTCGTTAATCTGGATGGGCTCGTGAAAGTCCTGAAGGGTGAAGGCCTTCGAATGGAAGTACCCGTTTTCGGCCTTGGCGATGTACTTGGCGAGGAACGACTGCGGTAGATGGCAGTCGACGCAGGTGGCCACATGGTGATGGCCGGATTTCAACCACGAGTCGTACTGCGGCTGCATGATGTGGCAGTTGGCGCAGGCGATGGGGTCAGTGCTAAAGTAAGACAGCCCTTCCGCATACCAGAAGGTATACATGCCCAGCCCCGTCATGGCGCCCAGCAAGGTCACCAGCAGCAAGAGCATGCGTCGGATGTGCACTCTAATTCAGCCTCCTTGATCTGAAATTAAAGATAGGGCGAAAGAGCCGGCGGTGGCAAGAAGGAAACGGGGGGGCGCCGTTCGGTCGCCAAGACTGCTTCACGAACGCGCGAAGGTCGTTGGAAATCGATAATGAATGCCCACCAAGAAGACCCCGGTATTCCCGGAAGGCCCGAGAAATGTAGCCGCGCTGGCCAGGGTGTGTTGATTTGTTCAAGCCGCTTCGTGGCCTCCTGCGATCCAGTCGCAGTGCACCATTGTATCGTGAAGGACGGGGCTGTGATCCGTTGAGTCCCTGGGGGTTCAAGAACCCCCGGAAAAAAGCGCTTTCAAGAAAGCGCAAAATTTTGGAGTGCGGGTTCTGGAACCCGCTTTCTTACGCGCCTTCTCGAAGGCGCGCTGGTGCTTGGACACTCCGCCCGCGCGCCGAATGAATCAACACACCGGAGCGAAGGCGGCTTCGGGCGCAGGGGTCCGTGAGACCGTCTGAAGGGTTCGTGAACTACGGCGGAGAGGAGGCGGAACCCGCCCGTTTGCCGGATTTGGGCCAGCGTCCCACCAACGGCTTTTCCGGGCTCCCGGACGGCCAGAACCCTACATCTTGTGGATAACTCCCCGTTTACGAACAAAGTTATCAACAGGTCGTAGCGGCTGACTTTTTCCGCGGTCAGCACCTAACCCGGTGCACCACAATGAAGAACAATTTTTTGGCAGAACTTTGTTGACGCGGGGTGGGGCAAAGTGTTTTAAAGTGGGGCATGAGGTTTAGAGGTGTTGAGTAATGGATGCGGAATACACAAAGGCTTCGGAGGTGCCGGCGGTCTTTGTCAATACGTACGAGCATTCGCTCGATGCGAAGAAGCGACTCACGATCCCATCGGTTTGGCGCGAGATGGTGGGTGTTCCGAGTCAGTTACTGGTCCTGCCGGGAGTCAATGACATGTGCCTGTGCGTTTACCCCGCTCGCGAAATCACCCGGCGCATGGAGAGCCTCCGCAATCTTTCCATCGCCGATGCAAAGGGCCGGAAACTGGCGAGGACACTCGCCTCTCGCTCCGATCTGGTGCCGTGGGACAGCGCCGGACGCATCCGGATCAAGGATGACCTCCTGAAGTATGCCGGCATCACGAAGGATGTGGTGCTGGTGGGAACTTTCGATCGTTTTGAACTGTGGGAGCCGAAGCAATGGAAGCAAGCATCGTTGATCGAACAATCGGATCTTGGGGAAGCGGCGCAGTACGTCGGTTTCTAGCGGAGCTGACGGATCTCTTCTCCTCCCGCTTCGCCGTCGCGCCCGACAGGGTGCGCGAGCCGGCGTGGTGGGACGAAGTGGGCCAGGAACCGATCTTGCCGGAGACCCGTGCGCACACGGCGCGCACGCGCCTGGAGCAGATCGAGTTTTGGGAGAGCCCTGCCGCTTCGACGGTTGTCGAGTCCCCCGAACCATCCGCAGCCGATCTGCGGCAGCGGGGCGGTGTCGAGGCGCCGGTGACCCATGAACCCCTTTCCCCCCCCAACAACCACGACCGCCCGTCGGCGTTGCCGTCCGGTGTGGGAGACACGCGGGACGCTCCGGCGTCGACGCGGCCGGTCGTGGCCCCTTTTCGAGGTCGGTATGCCGAGCAGCAGACGCCGGCGCCACGGCTCTCTATGGCGCGTTATCTGCGGCTGAACGGCATGCTGAAGCATGAGGAAGATCTGCACGACGGCATGGAGTTGCCGCGTCGCTCCTTCCGCCCCCGTTTTTCGTTTCTGACCGAACGGCAATTGCCGATCGAGTCGATGGTGGAACCCAAGACCCATCGCCAATTCGTTGGTCGGAGTCTGGGTTAAATGGTCCCGCCCCGCCTCGGAACCGTGTGGAGCCGGGGCCGGCGGGAAGGAAAGGGCGTACGATGGCGTTCAGCCACATGCCGGTGCTGCTTGCGGAGACACTGGAGGCGTTGGCCGTGAAGGCGGGCGGCTTCTATGTGGATGGAACGGCGGGCGGCGGCGGACACGCGGAGGCGATTCTCCGGGCCTCGGAGCCGGACGGTCGGCTCCTGGCGCTGGATCGTGATGAGGCGGCGGTTCGGCGCGTTCGAGAGCGGCTGCAGGCGTGGGGCGAACGGGTGCAAGTGGTGCATGGCAGGTTCTCTGAAATAGCGGAATGGGTTTCGCGATTCGGGCCTGGGCCGGCGGACGGCGTTCTGTTCGACCTCGGGATGTCCTCCTTTCAGGTCGACGACCCGGCGCGGGGCTTCAGTTTCCAGTCGGACGGCCCGCTGGATATGCGAATGGATTTGAGCGCCCCGCGAACGGCGGCGCAGTGGCTGAATGAGGAGCCGGAGAGCGAAATGGCGCGTGTACTGAAAGAGTGGGGCGAAGAGCCCGCGGCCAAGCGCATTGCCCGCGCGGTTGTGGCCCGCCGCGCGGAGCGGCCGTTTGGGCGCACCTCCGAGCTGGCCGAACTCGTCACCGCCGTCAAGGGCGGGCGCCGGGGCCGCCGTATCCACCCGGCAACGCAGACTTTTCAGGCCGTTCGCATGGCGGTGAATGGCGAGATGGAGCAGATCGCGCTCGGGCTCGAGGCCGCGCTGCGGGCGGTTCGACCCGGCGGCCGTGTGGCGGCGATTTCGTTTCACAGCGTGGAGGATCGGCTGGTGAAGCGGACGCTGGGGGCGCATGTGCCGCGCTGGGAGTCTTTGCAGGAGGGCGGCCAGCGCCGACATGGGCGCCTGCCATCCGTGCGATGGGTGCGGAAAAAACCATGGGTGGCGGGGCCTCAAGAGTGCGCGGCGAATCCGCGCGCGCGTTCGGCCAAGTTGCGTGCAGTGGAAGTGGAGACAAACGCGGCATGACAAGACGTAGAAAAAATCGAAAGCAGCAACCGGCCTCGTTGTGGGTTTCGGCCCGGATGGTCTTGACGGTGGGCTTTGTGGCCGTGACCGCGATCGTCTACCTGGCGCTCTGCGGGCGCTGCGAGAATCTCGGACGCGACATTAAAGAGATTGAGGCGGAGCGCGAGCGGGTCCGCGTCGAAATGCGAACGGAGCAATTCAAGTGGTCGCGCCTGACTTCTCCGCGCCGTTTTCGCGAGATTCTCGCCACGCATGATCTCGACATGACCTGGCCGGACGACCGCTATGTGGTGCGGCTTGAAGCGGATCGGATTCGCCCGTTCGAACAGGAGCTTTCCCAGACGGTTCGGATGGTACAAGCGAGGAACGGTGTGAGGCATGACTGAACGGCGGTACATCTGGCGCATGGCGCTGTTTGCACTGGGCGCGGGGCTCATCTGGGCGCTGCTGGGGCTGCGTCTGGCCTGGTTGCATCTGGGCAACAGTGCCGAGCTGGAGGCGCGCGCGCGCAGCATGCATCGCACGGAGCGCACCCTTCTGGTGGGGCGCGGCCGGATCTTCGATGCCAGCGGCACCCTGCTCGCGACGGACCTGATGGCGCGAGACATTTGCCTGAACCCGCCCGTGGTCCGCGAGAGCGGGCATGCGGAGTTCATCGCCTCGCGATTGGCGCATATTCTCGATCAAGAACCCTCTTTCATCATGAATCGGATCATGAACCCGCCAGGGCCGGAATTTGCGTACGCAGGCCGTTTTGTGGACCCCATCACGGCGGAGCGGATCGAACGGATGAAGCTGCCCGGCGTGTTTACGCGCGGAGTCTATGCCCGCTTCTATCCGCACGGCTCGTTGATGAGCCATGTGATTGGTTTTTCCAATCGCGAGGGTGTCGGCAGCGCCGGTATCGAGCAGCACATGGACCATCACTTGCGCGGGCGGCCGGGGCTGCGACACAGCGCGCGCGACGCGCGGCGACACGAGATTTACGGAAAACGCAGCCTGGACCTGCCGGCGCAAGAGGGGGCGGATGTCTACCTGACGCTCGATAAGAATGTGCAGGATATCGTCGAGTGGCAGCTTGAAATGGCGGTGCATGAGCAGGAAGCGCTCGGGGCATGGGCCGTCGTGCAGGAGATTCGTACGGGCCGCATTCTGGCCCTGGCTTCGTACCCGCATTTCGATTTGAACGAGTTCAATGTCGCGAACGACCTACAGAAGTTGAACCGTGCGATCGGATATACCTATGAGCCTGGGTCGACAATGAAGGCAGCGGTTTTCGCGGCGGCCTTTAACGAGGGGCTGATTACACCCCACGACCGTTACGACTGCGAAGACGGCATCTGGTACTATCGCGGGCGCCCGCTACGGGATTTCCGCCCCTACGGCATTCTCACGGTCACCGAGGCACTGCATAAATCGAGCAACATTGCCACGGCCAAGATCGCCTTGAAACTCGGTGAAGAGCGGCTGGAGCGCTACCTGCGCGAGTTCGGGTTCGGCAGCAGGCCTGGCTCCGAACTGCCGGGCGAGGAGCGGGGCATTTTTGCCGAGCATAAGAACTGGGACGGGCTGGCCATCACCCGTATTCCCATTGGCCATTCGATTTCGTGCACCGCCCTGCATATTGCCAGCCTCTACAGCACGCTGGCCAATGGCGGACGGCGGATGCGGCCGTACGTGGTCGACCGCGTCGTCGGTGCGGAAGGCAATATCATCCACAAAACTAAGCCGGAGGTCGTTGCGACACCGGTCCGCCCCGAGGTAGCCCGGCTCATGTCTCGCCTGCTCCTCGGCGTCACGGAAGAGGGCACGGCGCGGCGTGCGCAGATCGAAGGCTATTCCGTGGCCGGCAAAACCGGCACGACCGTGAAACTTGTGAATGGTCGATATACAACGGGCCGGAACGTGGCTTCTTTCGCGGGCTTCCTGCCGGTTGAAGATCCGGAAATCACCGTGGTGATCGTGATCGACGAACCGAAAGGTCGAACCGGCGGCATGACGGCGGCGCCCGTCTTTC